>NZ_JBNQTI010000247.1:0-9079 GCF_050325825.1 Kitasatospora sp. LaBMicrA B282 | reverse complement strand
CCCCCCCCCCCCCCCCCCCCCCCCCCCCCCCCCCCCCCCCCCCCCCCCCCCCCCCCCCCCCCCCCCCCCCCCCCCCCCCCCCCCCCCCCCCCCCCCCCCCCCCCCCCCCCCCCCCCCCCCCTCGCCGTCCGTCCCTGGTGACCAGACCGGTGACCCTCCGTTCCCCGGTGACCGGTCCGGGGTCAGCCGACCGGGGCCGGCTGCCCGCTCGCCCCGTCCTCGACCGCCCCGCCGGGGGCCTGCTCGAGCATGCTGCCGACCAGCCCGGTGGTGTGCTCGGCCAGTTGGAAGAGCGGGTGCGCGAGGGTGCGCTGCAGGAAGCCGACGGTGGTCCGCACGCCCGGCCCGCCGATCCGGAACTCGCCCAGCACCCGGTCCATCCGGGCGATCGCCTGGTCCCGGTCGGGGGCCCAGACGCAGGCCTTGGCCACCAGCGAGTCGTAGTCCGGCCCGACCCGCCAGCCGGGATAGGCGTGCGTGTCGATCCGCACGAACGGACCACCGGGCGGCACGAACTCCGCCAGCACCCCGGGGGCGGGCGCGAAGTCCCGGGCCGGGTCCTCGGCGTTGACCCGGCACTCCATCGCCACCCCGCGCACCGTCACCTCCGGCTGCCGCACCGAGAGCGGCAGCCCGGCGGCGATGGTGATCTGCTCGCGCACGATGTCGACCCCGGTGACCAGTTCGGTGACCGGGTGCTCCACCTGGAGCCGGCAGTTGATCTCCATCAGGTAGAACTCGTGCTCCGGCGTCAGCACGAACTCGAAGGTGCCGGCGCCGACGAACCCCACGGCCGCCGCCCCGCGCACCGCCGCCGCCCGGATCCGCTCGCGCAGCTCGTCCGGCAGGCCGGGCGCCGGGGACTCCTCGATCAGCTTCTGGTGCCGCCGCTGCACCGAGCAGTCGCGCTCCCCGAGGTGGATCACCGTGCCGTGGGTGTCGCAGAGCACCTGCACCTCGACGTGCCGGGCGTCCTCGACGAACCGCTCCAGGTAGAGCCGGTCGTCGCCGAAGACCGCACGGGCGTGGGCCTGCGTCTCGCGGTAGGCCAGCCGCAGGTCGTCGGCGCCGCGTACCACGGCCATGCCCCGCCCGCCGCCGCCCGCCACCGCCTTCAGGATCACCGGGTAACCGACCTGCTGGGCCAGTTCCTTGGCCTCGGCCGCCGAGCCCAGCGCGCCGGTGCTGCCCGGCAGCACCGGCAGACCCGCCTGCGCCATCACCGTGCGGGCCACCGCCTTGTCGCCGAGCTGCTGCATCACGTGCGGCGGCGGGCCGATGAAGACCAGGCCGTTGCTCTCGCAGATCTCCGCGAAGTCGGGGTCCTCGGAGAGGAAGCCGTAGCCGGGGTGGATCGCCTGCGCCCCGGTCTGCAGCGCCGCCTCGACGATCGCGGGGATGCTGAGGTAGCTGCTCTTCGAGGGCGGCGGGCCGATGTGCACGGCCCGGTCGGCGAACCGGACCACCGCCGAGTCACGGTCCGCGGTGGAGTACACCGCCACCGACGCGATGCCGAGCTCGCGGCAGGCGCGGGCCACCCGCAGCGCGATCTCGCCACGGTTGGCGATGAGGACGGTCGAGAACATCTGACTCCCCTCGCGGGTCACCGGGGTGCGGGCGGTCAGGGCCGGTCCCCGTCCACGGCCACCGGTTCGAGCGCGATCAGGCACTGGTCGAACTCCACCGGGTGCGCGTTGGGCGCGAGCACCTCGACGACCCGGCCGCCGGTGTCCGCGGTGATCGTGCTCATCATCTTCATGGCCTCCAACACGCCGACCGGCTGGCCGGGTTGGACCAGGTCGCCGATGCTGACGAACGGTGGCGCGTCCGGTGAGCCGGCGTGGTAGAAGGTCCCGACCATGGGCGCCCGGACGTAGCGGCGGGTGTCCGCCGGCTCCTCGGCGGCGCCCGGGGCCGACTCACCGGCGGCCGGCGCGGCAGCGGGCGCGGCGCCGTCCGGGGGCGGGGTCGCGGCAGGTGGGGGCGCCGGGTCGGGCCACTCGATCTCCACCGTGGTCTGCCCGTCCTGCATCCTGATCCGCCGCGGCGGGGTCGGGGCCGCCTTGGCCAGGTCCGCCACGTTGCGGCACACCTCGTCGAGCGGCGCGGCGGCGGGCGCCACCGGGCGCACCGCGGCCCGGCGGCCGTCCACCGCACCGTCCAGCACGCCGTCCACCCGGCGGTCACCCATCCGGCGCTCGCCTTCGCGGCGTTCCCACTCGGCACGTTCCGGCTTCATCGGGCCCCTCCTTCGGCACTCGGGTCACCGTCGAGTCCGAAGCGGTGGAAGCGGCTGCTGCGTTCGGCGAGCAGCTGCTGCGGCGACAGGGACTCCAGCTCGCGCAGGGCGGCGGTCACGGCAGCGCCCAGCAGCACCGCGGCCTGCGAGTGGTCCGCATGCGCACCGTCCGGTGGCTCCGGCACGACTCCGTCGACGATACCCAGCCGCAGCAGCTCCCCGGCGTCGACACGCAGGGCCTCGGCCGCGGTCGGCGCCGCCTCCGCGTCCTTCCACAGGATGGCCGCGCAGCCCTCCGGACTGATCACCGAGTAGATGCCGTTGGCGCAGATCAGCACCCGGTCCGCGACCGCCAGCGCGAGTGCGCCGCCGCTGCCGCCCTCGCCGGTGACCACCGCGACCACGGGCACCGGCAGCCGGGCCATCAGCCGCAGGTTCTCGGCGATCGCCACCGCCTGCCCGCCGCGCTCCGCGTCCGGTCCCGGGTTGGCCCCGGGCGTGTCGATCAGCGTGACCACGGGCAGGCCGAGCTTGGCCGCCATCCGCATCAGCCGGGCCGTCTTGCGGTAGCCGCCCGGGCTCGGCATGCCGAACTTGCGGCGCCGGCGCTCCACCAGGTCGTTGCCGCCCTTCTGGTGCCCGATCAGCATGATCGGTCGCCCGTTCAACCGGCCGGGGCCGCCGACCACCGCGGTGCAGTCCTCCGCGATCCGGTCGCCGTGCAGCTGGTGGAAGCCGTCCAGCAGGTGGGCGGCGTAGTCCAGGGTGGTGGGCCGTTCGGGGTGCCGGGCCAGCCGCACGGTGCTCCAGGCGTCGGCCTGCGGCAGCTCCTCGGGGCGGCGCAGGATCGCGGCGCTCGCCGGCCCGCCCGCGGCGGTGGTCGCCGGCTCGACCCGGGCGGTGGTCGGCGGCTCGCCCGCAGCGGTGGTCGGCAGCTCGACCTGAGCGGTGGTCACCGGCTCACCGACGGTGGCCGCCGGGTCGACCTGCAGGGCGAGCAGCTGGGCCAGGGTGGCGCGCAGCGCGGCCCTGGGCACCACGTCGTCCACCAGCCCGTGGCCGAGCAGGAACTCCGCGGTCTGGAAGCCCGGCGGCAGGCTCTCGCCGGTGGTCTGCTCGATCACCCGGGGCCCGGCGAAGCCCAGCCGGGCGCCCGGTTCGGCGATGATGACGTCGGCGAGGGTGGCGAAGGAGGCGGCCACCCCGCCGTAGGTCGGGTCGGTGACCAGCGACAGCACCAGGACGCCGGCCTCGTCGAGGGCGGCCAGCGCCTGGGTGGTCTTGGCCATCTGCATCAGCGAGAGCACGCCCTCCTGCATCCGCGCCCCGCCGGAGGCGGTGACCAGCAGCAGCGGGATCCGCAGCCGCAGGCTGGTCCGGGCCGCCTCGGTGATCAGCGCCCCCACCCCGCAGCCCAGACTGCCGCCCAGGAACCGGAAGTCCATCACGGCCGCCACCACCGGCCGGCCCTCGATGGTGCCCCGGGCGCAGAGCACCGCCTCGCGCAGCCCGGTCGCCGCCTGCGCGTCCGACAGCCGCTCCGGGTAGGGGCGGGTGTCCACGAAGCCGAGCGGGTCGGCCACGCACTCGACGTGGTCGAGCGGCTGGGCCGACCCGGGATCGAGCAGGTGCGCCAGCCGCTGCTGGGCGGTGAGCCGGGCGTGCGAGCCGCAGTCCGGGCAGACCTGCAGGGACCGGCTGAACCGCTTGCCGTAGATGAGCGTGACGCAGCGGTCGCACCGGACCCACGAGGGGTCCGGTGCGGCCGACGGATGGGCTGCCTCGTCGAGCACGGGGTGTCTTCCTTCCAGCCTGGTCCAGGGCCTGACCGCCGCCGTCCGGGCCGGACGGTCGGCCGGTGGTGCCGGTCAGCCGGTGGTGCCGCGTTCCCAGCGGTAGAACTCGCGGGCCATGGCGTCCTTCGGCTCCCGCCAGGTCTGCGGGTCGTAGGCCCGGACGTAGGCGGCCAGCCGGTCGCTGACGCTGCGGAACTCCGGATGGCCGGTCAGTTCGGCGACCTTCGGCCCGGGCGGCTGCTCGGCCTCGATCAGGTGCAGGTAGAGGTCGTCGCCGAACTGGAAGAGGCTGCGGCCGGTGACGCCGATCAGCCCGGGCAGCTCGCCGCGGTCGGAGTCGGCGAAGGCGGCGGCGATGTCCGGGGCGGCGCCGGGCTTCATCCGGGCGACGATCAGGGCGCGGTGCATGGGTGCGAACTCCTCCGGTCTCAGCGCGGCATCGCGGCGCGCGACTCGTGGCCCAGGTCGCGGGCGTGCTCCTCGACCTTCTCGCGGATCAGCGCCATCTGGATCCTGGAGTTGCGGTTGATGTGCTCGGTCATCCCGGCGTCGTCGACCGGGGCGGTGGGCCTCATCGCGAAGTCCTGGATCCAGCGCATCGAGGTGCCGCCCGGCACCTCCTGGTACTCCCAGCGGATCTCCATGAACTCGAACGGGCCGGGCTCCACCCGGCGGGCCCGCACGGTGCGCGCCGTCCGGTCGGCCTCGCGCTCGGAGACCCAGCTCCAGACCTTGCCGTTCTCGTCGGGGTGCATGGTCAGCCGGAAGGTGACCTTGTCCCCCAGCCGGTCGAGCACCTCGACCGCGGCGTACTCGCTGAACAGCTGCGGCCAGCGCTCCAGGTCGTTGGTGAGGTCCCAGGTGAGGCCCACCGGGGCGGCGATCACGATCTCGTTCTCGGTGTGTCCGGTCATCTCAGGCTCCGTCGGTGAGTTGGGAGTTGACCAGGGCGAGGAAGTCGCCCGGGGTCTTGCACTGCTCGGGTTCGTTGCCGATCGCGCGGCCGTAGCGGTTCTCCAGCTCGCCGACGATGCCGAGCAGCCCCAGCGAGTCGAGGCCGAACTGGTCGAATGGCGTGTCGGGCCGGCTCTCCAGGTCCCGCGGGTCGACCGTCAGGCCCGCCCGGCGCTTCATCAGGTCGGCGAGGTCGTCGAAGGTCACGGGTCCGGTCATCAGGGGTCTCCTTCGCTGGGGGGCTTCCGTGGTGGTGGGGGCGGATCGGGGTGGGCCGGGTTCAGGGCCGGTCGCCGGTGCCGCGACGCAGCACCAGGGCCGAGTTGCAGCCCATCAGGCCCCGGCTCAGCACCAGGGCGGTGCGCAGCGGGAGCCGGCGGGCGTGGCCGGTGACCAGGTCCAGGTCGTGGCGCACCTCGGCGACGTTCGGGGTCGGGGGCACGGTGCCGTGCTCCAGGGCGAGCACCGCGGTGGCGACGTCCAGCACGGAGGCGGCGGAGTAGGCCCGGCCGTAGCCGGTCTTGGGTGCGGTCACCGGGACGTCGGCGGCGTGCGGGCCGAGCGCGTCGGCGATGGCCAGTGCCTCGGCCTGGTCGGCGGCGGGGATGCCGAGCGCGTCCGCGAAGACCACGTCGACCTCCTCCGGGGCGCAGTCGGCCTCGGCCAGCGCGCCCTGGATCGCCCGGGCCAGCCCCTGGCGGGAGCGCTCCCAGCCGTCGGTGCCGGTGAAGGTGGCCGCGTGCCCGGCCACCACGGCCCGGACCGAGGCGCCGCGGCGGCGGGCGGCGTCCAGCGCCTCCACCACGAACATCGCGCCGCCCTCGGCCGGGGCGAAGCCGCAGGCCTCGTCGGTGAAGGGCAGGTAGGCGTGGAGCGGGTCGGTGGCGAGGCTGAGCTCGGGGTAGCCGAGCTGGCAGACCACCGAGTAGGGGGCCAGCGGTGCCTCGGTGGCCCCCGCGACCACCGCGTCGGTGCCGTGCCGGATGGTGCGGGCGGCGTGGGCGAAGACGTCCAGGCCGCCGGCCTCGTCGTTGGCCAGCACCCCGCAGGGCCCCTGGAAGCCGCCGCGGATGGAGATCTGACCGGTGCTCGCGGCGTAGAACCAGGCGATCGACTGGTACGGGCCGACGAAGTGCGGCCCCTGGCCCCACAGGCGCTGCAGCTCGCCCTGGCCGAACTCGCCGCCGCCGGAGCCGGCGGCCGTCACCACGCCGACGCCGAACGGCAGCTGCGGGCCGTCGCGCAGGCTGGCGTCGTAGAGCGCCAGTTCGGCGGCGGCCATGGCGTAGTGGGTGAAGCGGTCGGTCTGGACCAGGTAGCGCTCCTCGATCAGGCCGGCCGGGTCGAAGCCGTGCACCTCGCCGGCCACCTTCAGCGGCAGGTGGGTGCAGCCCTCGCGGGAGACCGGGCCGAGGGCGGCAGTGCCCTGCTGGACCGCCTTCCAGAAGGCGTCGGTACCGATCCCGTTGGGGGCGACGACCCCCATGCCGGTGACCACCATCCGGCGGTCCGGCCGGTGTCCGGTCGGGCTCATGCCGCACTCCCCTCGGCGTGGGTGAGGACCACCGCGGACTGGAAGCCGCCGAACCCGCTGCCGACCGAGAGCACGGTCCGCAGCCGGGCGGCCCGGGCGGTGCGCGGCACGTAGTCCAGGTCGCACTCGGCGTCCGGGGTGTCGTAGTTCGCGGTCGGCGGCACCACCCCGTGGGTGAGCGCCAGCGCGCAGGCGACCAGTTCGATCGCGCCGATCGCGCCCAGCGAGTGGCCGACCATCGACTTGATCGAGCTCATCGGCACGGCGTAGGCGTGCTCGCCCAGCGAGCGCTTGACGGCCGCGGTCTCGTGCCGGTCGTTCTGCTTGGTGCCCGAGCCGTGGGCGTTGACGTAGTCGACGTCGGTGGGGTTCAGCCGGGCCTGCTCCAGCGCGCGGTCGATCGCCTCCGACATCTCCCGGCCCTCCAGGGTGAGCCCGGTCATGTGGTAGGCGTTGCCGAAGGTGGCGAAGCCGCGGATCTCGCAGTAGATCCGGGCGCCGCGGGCCCGGGCGTGCTCCAGTTCCTCCAGCACCAGCACGGCGGCGCCCTCGCCCAGCACGAAGCCGTCCCGGTCGGCGTCGAACGGCCGCGAGGCGTGGGCCGGGTCGTCGTTGCGGGTGGAGGTGGCCTTGATGGCGTCGAAGCAGGCCACCGTGATCGGGGAGATCGGCGAGTCGGAGGCGCCGGCGACGATGATGTCCGCCTTGCCCTCGGCGACGGCGTGGAAGGCGTGGCCGACCGCGTCCAGGCCGGAGGTGCACCCGGTGGAGACCGTCTGCACCGGTCCGTGGGCGCCGATCTCCTCGGCGACCTCGGAGGCCAGCGCGCTGGGCGAGAAGGCCCGGTGCAGGTGGGGCAGGGCCTCGCGGTGGTCGACGTCCCAGTGCTCGCCGCCGGCGCTGACCAGCACGTAGTCGTGCTCCAGCCGGGTGGTGCCGCCGACCGCCGAGCCGAGCGAGACGCCGATCCGCCAGGGGTCCTGCAGGCCCAGGTCCAGCCCGGAGTCGCGGACCGCCTCGCCGGCCGCCGCCAGCGCGAACTGCACGTAGCGGTCGGCGCGCTGGGCGCGGGCCGGGTCCAGGCCGCAGGCCACCGCGTCGAAGTCGCACTCGGCGGCGATCCGCGAGCGGAAGCCCTCCGGGTCGAACAGGGTGATGCCGCGGGTCGCCGTCTGACCGGCGGTCAGCTGGTCCCAGAAGGCGCGCACGCCTATGCCGCCGGGGGCCACCACGCCCAGCCCGGTGACCGCCACCCGGCGGGTCACGCCGGCACCCCCGTCGCTTCCCCGCTGTCCTCGGCCGTCTCGGTGCTGACGTGGCCGAGGTCGGGGCGGGGGGCCAGCGGGCCGAGGTGGAAGACCATCCGGGCCTCGGTGCTGCCGACGTTGCGGTACCGGTGGCGGACCTCGCGCGGGACCATCAGGCCGTGGTCGGGCGTCAGCGGGTGGGTGACGCCGTCCAGGTCCACCTCCAGCTCACCGCTGACCACGAAGACGAACTCCTCGGAGTAGGGGTGGTAGTGCTCGCGGATCCGTTCACCGGGCTGGACGATGGCCAGCCCCATGAACCCGCTGGTGGCGCCCACGCTGGTGGGCGTGAGCATGGTGCGCAGGTCGGCGCCGTGCCGGCGGTTGGACGGTGCGTCGTCGAGGTGCACGATGCGGACGGGCTGACTGGTCACGGGGTCACTCTCCGGTGGCGTGGGTGGTCCGGGCGCCGCCGGCGGCGTGCGGCTCGGGGGATGCGGCGTGGCGGTCGGTGACGAGGTCCATCACGCAGGCGGCGAGGAAGCGGGCCAGTCCGGGCTCGGTCGACAGGTCGGTGTCCGCGGGCAGGTCGAGGTACTCCAGGTCCAGGTACCGGGCGATCGCCGCGCCGGCGCCACCGGGCGGGATGCCGGCCGCGGCCACCGGGGCGTCCTGGTGGGGGCCGCGCAGGTCGACCATCCGGACCAGCAGGTCACCGGTGCGGAACATGCTGCTGCCCGCCAGCGGGCTGCCCGGCTCGGCGACGGCCGCCCGGTCCTGCTCGGCGAGCAGCTTGGCCGCGGCCTCGCCGCCGCCCGGCCGCACCGGGTACAGGAAGGCCGAACGGGTGAGCGGGCCGGCCGCGGCGGCCGGACGGGCGCCGCAGTGGTGCACGGCGGGCAGCGCGGCGCGGGCGAAGAAGGCGCGGGCGGAGGCCGGGTCGGTGAGGTCGCGGGCCTCCTCCAGGTACGGGTTGATCGCCTCCTCGACCGCGCGCACCCCGGGCTGCATGGCCACGTGCCGCAGCGCGTTGCCCAGGTCGCCCTGCACCTCGACGGCCCGGACCACCCGGTTGCCGTGCATGAACAGCGAGGTGCGGCAGAGCCGGGTGGTGGCGTCGACCTCGGCGTGCGGGGAGCGGTAGCCGCTGAGCAGCTGGTGCACCGCGCGCTCGCTGCCGGGCTTGACGGTGAAGGTGAGCGCGTGGCGCACGATGCCGCCGGTGGACAGCGCCGGCGCGGGCAGCGGGTCGGTGCCGCGGGCGGGACGGGCGGCGCGGGCGGCGTCGGCGGGACGGGCGGGCCGAGGC
>NZ_JBNQTI010000246.1:0-9159 GCF_050325825.1 Kitasatospora sp. LaBMicrA B282 | reverse complement strand
CGCCGCGGGCCAGGCCGAGCCGGTCGCCGGTGGCGGCGAAGACCGGCAGCGCCTCGGTGGCGGCCTGCTCCAGGGCCCGCGGGTCGCGGGCGGCGGCCAGGTGCAGCCGGGCGTGGGCGGCCACGCCGGGCTCGCCGGCGGCCTCCGCCTCGGTCACCGCCAAGGTGAGTGCCCGGTAGGCGGCGGCCCGCTCGCCCATGGTCAGGTGCACCTCCCCGAGGTGCTGCCACAGCTCGGGGCGGCCCGGGTCGCCGGGCTCGGTCAGCTCGGCGGCCCGCTGGAGCAGCGCCAGCGCGCGGGGCAGGTCGACCCGGCGGAGCGCAGCGGTGCCGGCCCGGACCAGGTGCCGCACCGCCCGCTCGCGCAGCGCCGCGGTCGTCGCGTCCAGCCGCCCGACCGCGGCGCGGTAGCGGTGGGCCTGCTCCAGGTGGGCACCGACCGCGGCGTCCGGGTGACCGGCCGCCAGCAGGAACTCCGCGTAGCGCTGGTGCAGTTCGCCGCGCCGCTGCTTGGTCAGCCCCTCGTAGGCGACCCGCTGGGTGATGCCGTTGACGAAGCAGTGCACCGCGCCCGTCCGGGTGGTGCGGCGGACCGGCTGGATGAGCCCGCGCCGGGTCAGCGTGCGCAGCACGGCCGCCTGCTCGGCCTCGCCCGCCTCGCCCGTCCCGGCCGCCCCGGCCAGCTCGGCCAGGTCGGCGGCCTCGAACTCGCGCCCCACCACCGCCGCGTGGCGCAGCGCGCGCCGCTCGGCCTCGGCCAGCCGGTCGATCCGGGCCGCCAGCAGCGCGTGCAGGGTGGGCGGCAGTTGCTGGACCGAACCGGTCTCCTCGACAGTGGCGGCCAGTTGCTCCAGGTAGAGCGGGTTGCCGTCGGCCTGGGCGACGATCTGCTCGGCGGCGGCGCCGGCGTGCAGCGCGAGGTCGACCAGGTGGGCGGCGAGCACGGCGGAGTCGGCCGGGGCGAGGCCGGTGAGGGTCACGGTGGTGGCGTTGGCCAGGCCGGTGCCCCAGCCGGGGCAGGTGTCGACCAGGTCGGGGCGGGCCAGGCAGAGCAGCAGGATCGGCAGCCGGCGCACCTCGTCGACCAGCCGTTCCAACAGGTCGAGCAGGGGCTGCTCGGCGTTGTGCAGGTCGTCCAGGACCAGTAGCAGGGGGTGGGCGGCGCTGCGTTCGGTCAGCAGTCGGGCGATCGCGGCGCAGGTGGCGTCCACCGAGGGGGCCGGGGCGCCGTCCAGCAGCAGCCCGCCGCGCAGCAGGGCGATCGCGGCGGCGGTCCGGGCGTCCTCGGGGGGCTCGGCGACCAGCGGTTCGAGGCAGCCGACCAGCGCGTGCAGCGGGCCCTCGGTGCCGGCCGCCCGGCAGCGTCCGATGCCCACCGGGCCGAGGCCCGCCTGCCCGGTGCCGGCCGGTCGGCCATCGGCCGGGCTGTCACTGGCCGGACTGTCACTGGCCGGACCGGCCCGGCGCAGCCACTCGTCGACCAGCCGGGACTTGCCGATGCCCGCCTCGCCGAGCAAGGTCAGCACGTGCACGTCGCACTCCTCCGCCACCCGCCGCCAGGCCAGGTCCAGCTCGCCCAGGTACCGCTCGCGCCCCACGAACGGCACGTCGAAGCGGCGCGCCTGCTCCGCGTCGGCCCCGCCCAGCCCGAGCAGCCGCCCCGCCTCGACCGGCTGGGCCACGCCCTTCAGCCGCAGCGCGCCGATCCGCTCGACGCTGGGCCCCGGACCGGCCGCGCGCCAGGTCCGGAGACTGAGCAGCACCCCGCCCGGCTCGGCCGCCGCCTGCAGCCGCGCGGCGATGTTGACCACCTCGCCGGAGACCAGGGCCTGCCGGCGGGCCGGATCGACGGTGGTCACCGCCTCACCGGTGTGCACGCCGATCCGGATCCGCAGCCGGACCCGGTGCTCGCGCTCCAGCTCCGCGTTGAGCCCGTCCAGCGCGGCGTGCAGCTCCAGGGCGGCGGCCAGCGCCCGGTGCGCGTCGTCCTCCCGGGTCGCGGTGAGGCCGAAGACCGCCATCACCGCGTCGCCGATGAACTTCTCCACGATCCCGCCGTGCGCCTCGATCCGCTGCCGCATCAGCGCGTAGTAGCGCAGCAGGATGGTGCGCAGCAGCTCGACGTCGAGCAGCCCGGACAGCCGGGTCGAGTCGACCAGGTCGCAGAAGAGCACGGTGACCACCCGGCGCTCCTCGGCCGCCTCCGCGTCACCGGTCGGCACGCCGCAGTGGGCGCAGAACCTGGCTCCCGTGGGCAGGTCCGCGCCGCAGCCGGGGCAGGTGGGCGGCCGATCGGTCATCCGTCAGACCGTCAGGTCGCCGATGCACCACGGGCGTTCCTCGGCGTCCTCGTCCGCCGCGTGCAGCACGACCTCGGGTTCGGCCGGCTCGGCGCACGGCTCCGAGGCGGGCCGCTGGGCCGGCGGCTCGGCAGGTGTCGGCCCAGCGGGCGTCGAGTCGGTCACCGCGATCAGGCCCCTTCCCTGCCGCCGGGCGGACTCCCGGCACGGGCCGAGGCTAGGGCGCGCCGGCTGCTCCCCGGTTTGCGTCCGGTATGCCACCGGTCGCCGGCGCACCGCCAACCCTCCGCATACCGTGGGCAAACCGCCGCCGCCTAGCCTGCCCGCCGTACCGCGCTCCCGATGACCGGCGACCGCCCGTGGACCTCCGGAGGTATCAGTGATCGGCACCCGGCTGGACGACGTCGACGCGCCACGGATGATCAGGACCGAGCGCGGCTGGTGGTTCATCGGCAACGGCACCTGGACCCTGCTGAAGCCGCACCACGTGCTGCCCGACGGCTCGCTGCGCACGGACATCGACGCCTTCCTGCGCGACGAGGGCGCCTTCCGCGAGCGCACCGCCAAGTCCTTCTCGCTCACCGTGCTCACCAGTACCGCCTGCAACCTGGGCTGCGGCTACTGCTTCCAGAACACCGGCCAGGACCCCGCCGGCGGCCACCGGCCACCGCGGATCGAGCGGCAGCTGCTGGACACCGCCACGATCGACCGGATCGTCGACTTCACCGGGCGGCGGATGGCGGACGCCGGACTGCGGCGGCTCTTCCTGCTGCTGTTCGGCGGCGAGCCGCTGCTCAACCCGGCCGGCTGCCTGGAACTACTGCGCCGCGGCCGCTCGATCGGCCTCCACTCGGCCGCGATGACCAGCAACGGCGTGCTGCTGCACCCGCGGCGGGCGGTCCAGCTGCACGAGGCCGGACTGGACGCCGTACAGATCACCTTCGACGGCAGCCGGGCCGACCACGACGCCACCCGGGTCACCCACCGCGGCGGCGGCACCTTCGACCGGATCCTCGCCAACGTCGCGGCCGCCACCGAACGGACCGGCCTGCGCTGGAACTTCCGGGTCAACGTCTCGCACCGCAACGCCGACCGGGTCGGGGAGCTCTTCGCGCAGCTGGACGGCCGCACCGACCCCGGCCGCTGCACCGTCACGCTGGCCTGGGTCGGCGACGCCGGGATCGGCTACCGCAACGACCTGGACCGCAGCGGCTCGGTGGCGGACCGCTTCGTCGAGTGGACGGTGGAGAGCCTGGAACGCGGCTACCGGGTGGTGCGGCCCTCGATGCACACCACCTGCCAGATCTGCTCCATCCCCGGCGGCTCCCAGGGAGCGGTGGTCAACGCCGACGGTACCCTGTTCAGCAGTTGGCAGTCGGCGGGCAAGCCGGGCATGGAGGTCGGACACGTCGACCACGGCTACCTCGACCCGGCGAGCGTGCCCGAACGCTGGGTCACCTGCGGCTACGAGTACGCCCAGGCCGACACCGGGGTGATGGACCGTTTCCAGGACGAGGTCGACGGCCGGGTCCTGGACTACCTGCTGGCCAGCGGCCGGTTGTGAGGGGGAGGGCGGCCATGGCGGCACGGCGCGACCACGTGCTGCGGACCAACGCGAACCTGCGGTGGTCCTTCCTCGGCAACCTCACCTCCAACCTCGGCTCCGCGATCTCCACCCTGGCCTTCCCGCTGCTGGTGCTGAGCCTGGGCGGCAACGCCGTCCAGGCCGGCTCGGTGGCCACCGTCTCGCTGGTCACCCGGCTCGGCTTCCGGCTGCCCGCCGGCGGCCTGGTCGACCGCTGGAACCGGCGGGTGGTGATGCTGGTCGCCGACCTGGTGCGCTGTGCCGCGCTGGCCAGCGTCCCGCTGGCCGCGCTCTGGGTCGCCCCGCGGTACTGGCAGCTGCTGCTGGTCGCCGTCGTGGAGGGGCTGGCCAGCGCGCTGTTCGGGCCGGCCAACTCGGTGTTGATCCGCGACGTCGTCGACCAGGAGCAGCTCTCCCAGGCGCTCGGCGCGGACCAGGCGGCGCTGAACGTGGTCTCGCTGGCCGGGCCCGCCCTCGGCGGTCTGCTGTTCACCGCCGGCCGGCTGGTGCCGTTCGCCGTGGACGCCGCCAGCTACGCGCTCTCCGCCCTGCTGATCCTGCGGATCACCGCCCGCCCGGCGGCCGTCTCCGGCCCCCGCGCGGCCGCGGAGCGCGGCGCCACCGCCGGCCTGCGCTGGCTGGCGGCCCAGCGGGAGTTGCTGGTGGTGCTGCTCTACGCGGCCGTGGTCAACCTGGTGGCGGCCGCCATCGACGTGGTGGTGATCCTGGAGCTGCGCGGGCGCGGCAGCTCGGGCGGCGTGATCGGGGCGGTCGTCGCCTGCATCGGCGCCGGCGGGATCATCGGTGCGCTGCTCGCGCCGTGGCTGGTGCGGCGGTTGACCATCCCAGCCATGGTGCTGACGATCGGGGCGGTCTGGAGCGCCGAACTGGTGGTGTTCGCGGTGGCCTTCCGGCCGGCGGTGGTCGCGCCGCTGCTCGGCCTGATGATGCTGCTCTCCCCGGCAGCCGGGGTGGCGGTCTTCCAGGCGCTGCTCGGGCAGACCCCGCGGCACCTGGTCGGCCGGGTGAGCGCGGCCACCAGCCTGCTGCTCAGCGGACTGGCCGCGGTCGGCCCGATGGCGGCCGGCGCGGCCTACCAGGCGCTCGGCGGCTCCCGGACCTGGCTGACGCTGGCGCTGCTGTCCGGCGTGGCCACGGTCGGCTGCCGGCTGGCCCTGTCGGCCACCCGGAGCCGGGCGGCCGTGGTCGTGGCCGAGCCCGCCGTCCTCGCGCACGCCCAGGGAGACGACTCATGACCGCACCGGAGCCCACCGACCGGCCGGCCGACCGGCTCGCCGACGTCCTCGCCGACCGACCCGCTGACTTCCTCGCCGACCGACCCGCCGACCCGTACCGCTGGTTGGAGGACGCCCGGGACCCGGCGGTGCTGGAGTGGACCGCGCAGCAGGAGGCCGGCTACCGCGCCGCCGCCGACGGCTGGCGCTCCCGGGCGGGCGCGCGGGAGCGGCTGCGCGTCCTGCTGGACCTGGTCGGCGCGCGCTCGGCCCCGCGGCCGGCGGCCGACCGGCTCTTCCTGGCCCGTTGCCGCCCCGGCGCCGAACACCCGGAGCTGGTGGTGGTCGAGCCCGACGGCACCGAGCGGGTGCTGGTCGACCCCGCCCGGGTCGACCCGAGCGGGACCACCACGCTGGAGGAGTTCAAACCCTCCTGGGACGGCCGGCTGATCAGCTGCCAGCTGGCCCCCGGCGGCACCGAGAACGCCGTGCTCCTCGTCCTCGACGTCGACTCGGGCCGACCGGTCGACCGGCCGATCGACCGGGTCCGCCGCAGCACGGTCGCCTGGCTGCCCGACGGCAGCGGCTTCTACTACGTGCGCCGGCTGTCCGTCGACGACCCGTACCACCGGCGGGTCCGCCTGCACCGCCTGGGCACCGACCCCGAGACCGACCCGGTGGTCTTCGGTGCGGACCGGGAGCCCACCCAGCACTACACGGTGCGGATCAGCCCCGACGGCCGCCTGCTCGCCGTCGGCGCCGGCGCGGGCAGCGCGCGCCGCCGCGACCTCTGGCTCGCCGACCTGTCCGCCGACCCGCCCGAGGCGCCGCGCTGGCGTCCGGTGCAGCAGGGCCTGGACGCCCACACGGTGCTGCGCCCGCGCCGCGGCCCGCTCTGTCACCTGACCACCGACCTCGACGCCCCGCGCGGCCGGCTGGTCACCACCACCGCCGCGCACCCCGGCCCCGACACCTGGCGCGACCTGATCCCCGAGGACCCGCACGCCGTGCTGGCGGACTTCGCGGTGCTGGACGGCCCCGAGCTGGCCCGCCCGGTGCTGCTGGTCGCCCGGACCCGGCACGCCGTCGGCGAGGTCACCGTGCACGACCTCGCCGACGGACGCGAACTCCACCGGCTGCCGATCCCGCCGTGCAGCACTGTCGGCCGGCTGCGGGCCGCCGCCCAGGACGCGCACGAGGCCTGGTTCACCTGCACCGGCTTCGCCGCCCCGACCACGGTGCTGCACTACGACGCGCGCACCGGCGCCCTGACGCCGTGGCAGCAGCCGGCGGGCGGGGCCACCGCCGCCGGGACCGTCACCGTCCAGACCGTCTTCACCTCCCGGGACGGCACGCAGGTCCGGATGTTCGTCCTCGCCCCGGCCGCCTCCCTCACGCCGACCGGCACGCCCGAGCGGCCGCGCCCCGCCCTGCTCACCGGCTACGGCGGCTTCGGCCAGTCGCTGACCCCCGTCTACTCCCCCGAAGCCCTCGCCTGGGTCCAGGCCGGCGGCGTCTACGCGGTGGCCAACCTGCGCGGCGGCGGTGAGGAGGGCGAGGAGTGGCACCGCGCCGGGATGCTCGACCGGAAGCAGAACACCTTCGACGACTTCCACGCCGCCGCCGACCACCTGGTCAGCGCCGGCTGGACCACCCCCGACCGCCTCGGCCTCTGGGGCTCCTCCAACGGCGGCCTGCTGGTGGGCGCCGCACTCACCCAGCGCCCCGCGAGCTGCGCGGCGGTGGCCTGCGTGGCCCCGCTGCTGGACATGGCCCGGTACGAGCGCTCGGGCCTCGGGCCCAGCTGGGTCGGCGAGTACGGCAGCGCGGCCGTCCCCGGGCAGCTCGCCACGCTGCTCTCCTACTCCCCCTACCACCGGGTCCGGCCCGACACCCGCTACCCCGCCGTCCTGCTCGCCGTCTTCGACGGCGACAGCCGGGTCGACCCGCTGCACGCCCGCAAGATGTGCGCCGCCCTCCAAAAAGCCACCACCAGCGGCCGCCCCGTCCTCCTCCGCCTCGAACGCGGCACCGGCCACGGCGCCCGCGCCGTCTCCCGCCTGGCCGACCTCTACGCGGACCTGCTGGCCTTCTTCGCCGAGCAGCTGGGGCTGGCGCTCTAGGACCCGGTGACCGCAGCGGCCGGTGCGGGCCGGGGGTCGCGGAAGGTGAACGCGAGCGGCCCGGAGCCGTGTTCGCGCACCATCGCGACCCGGTCCATCGCCTCGGCCAGGGTCGGGCGGTGGCCGGCCGGGATCCACCAGAGGGCCTGGTGCGCCTCGGCCATGCGGTGGAACCACTCGCGACGGCGGGTCAGGACGCGCAGGTGGTCGGAGTGGTAGGTGAAGTCCCGCAGGGCCTCCACCGACTCCCAGACCGAACAGTTGATCAGGAGCAGGTCGTCGTCCCCGTCGACGCTGAGGCCGGTGGCGTCCGCACCCTCCTCGTCCACCATCCGCCAGACGAACCCGGGGCTGCGCTCGGCGAGCCCGTTGATCTCCGGCAGCTGGGCGACGAAGTCGGCCAGCTCCGGTCCGTCCAGCGGGGCGACGAGTCGGCCGACGTTGACCTGTGCGAGCTGAAAACCAGTCATGGGAGCAGCATGGCCCGGCCCGGCTTCTATCGTCAATGGTTTTAGTTTTTAGAGAGCGCCACGCAGCACCCCCCGGGACACGGATCCATCGCCGGCGACCACCCCTCGGACGCCAGACCCTCGACCAGCGCCAGGTTCATCCCGCAGACCAGGGCGGGGAACTCCCGGGCCAGCGCCCCGAAAGGGCAGTTGTGCAGGCGCAGCGTCTCCCCGTCCCAGAACGGCTGGTAGCCGCGTTCCCGGAGCACCTCAACCAGGTCCGCACCGGCCGCTGCCGAGTCCGCCGCCGGGTCCGCCGCACCCGCGGCCTTCGCCGCGGCCTGCAACTCCCGGTCCAGCCCGGCGTTCTCCACCACCTCGGCGAGCAGCCGGGCGGCCGCGTCGTAGGAGCGCGGCGGGACGGAGACGGCATGCTCCCCGTCCGCCCGCCGGTACACCTTGGCCGGCCGCCCCGCCCCCGGGCCGGTGCGCCCCGACAGCCGCCGGAAGTCCACGGCCAGCAGCCCGGCCTCCACCAGCTTGTCCAGGTGGAAGGCGGCCAGCGACCGGGAGATCCCGACCGCTTCCGCCGCGGCGTCCCGCCCCACCTCGCCCGGACTGGCGGCGACGTGTCGATAGAGCTGGCGGCGCACGGGATCGCCCAACTGGCCCAGCGCCGCGAGTGCGAAGTCTTCAGCAGTCACGCGCGGATTCTATGACCAACGGGCGTAGGCAGAACAGGCTCGACCGGCCCGCCATGCCCTGGCAGCTGCGAGGCCAATGAGCGAGATACTCCCGCACCTACCAGCTCATACCGATCGGTAGGTGGGTATCTGCGCAGTCACGGGGGTACCACCACGGCGACCTCGCCCCACCGCCACCAGGGAGCAGTAGATGAGCAGACCCGACGCACCTGCCGCCGTCCGCCTCCACGGACTGCTGGACGAGCCGGCCGAGCTGACCGTCGCCCAGTTGCGCGAGCTGCCCTCGCAGCACGTCGACGCACGCTTCGACTGCCTCGGCAGCGGCGAGCGGCGGCACGGCTTCGACGGCCCCCGCCTGTGGGACGTCGTGCGCGCGGCCCGCCCCCGGGTGGACCTGCACGGACGCAAGGAGCGCCTGCGGTTCCTGCTGACCGTCACGGGCACGGACGGCCACTGCGCGGTCCTCTCCTGGGCGGAGATCGACCCCGAGTTCGGCGGGCAGCAGATCCTGCTGGCCACCAGCATCGACGACGCACCGCTCGACGGCGCGGGCCCCCAGCTCGTGGTGCCCGGGGACCACTGCGGGGCGCGGTACATCAGCGGGATCACCGAGGTCTGGGTGGGCCCGTTCGGGCGGTGAACCCCGCACCCGGAGTCCGCGCCGCGCGCATCGCCGGGCCGGCAGCGGCTCGCCCGTCAGGCCCGCCCCCGCCACCACGGCCCGGCGCCGCCGCCGAGGGTCGGGGGCGGCGCCTGGCGCGGGA
>NZ_JBNQTI010000245.1:0-9196 GCF_050325825.1 Kitasatospora sp. LaBMicrA B282 | reverse complement strand
CGCGGTGGCTGCCCCGGGCACCGCGCCGGGCGGCGGCGCGGCCGGCGGGCCCGGCAGGGTGGGGGCCGGGGTGACCAGCAGCCCGGCCGCCGCCAGCCGCCGTACCTCGACCAGGGTGGCGTAGCTGGAGCGCCCGAGCAGCCGGGCCAGTTCCACCGGGGTGCGCCGGCCGTCGGCCAGCCCGAGCAACTCGCGCCGCCGTGGGCTGAGCGGTAGCCGGTGTCCCGCGGGGCGCCCGGTGCGGCGCAGCGGCACGTCGTCCACCTGCGGCCAGGGCCAGATCCGCGCCAGCCGGTCGCGGCGCCGCACCGCCTCGTGCCGCAGCAGCCCTGGCGGCACCGCGAGCACCGGGCCGAGCCAGTGCCGCACGCCCGCCTCGAAGTGGGTGGCGGCGGGCGGGGCGCCGAGCACGAAGAACGCCGCGTCGTGCACGGCGGCCAGCTGGCAGAGCTCCAACTCGCCGCGGCTCAGGCAGCCTTGGCCGACCAGCATCGGGCCGACCAGGCACCGGTCGGCGAACGCCTCGCGGGTCTGCTGCCAGCGGGTGGCGGTGAGCCGCCCGCTGCGGGTGAGCAGCGCGCCCAGGTCGAGGGCGGCGGGACTCTCCGCGTGGACCACGGCGCCGTCCTCCAGGTAGAGGGTGCCGGTGGTGGTGTGCAGGGCGCCGGTGGCGCGGGCCTCGGCCAGTCGTTCGACGGCCGGTCCGGGCGGCGGCCAGGAGTGCGGTGCCGTGGTGCTCACCTCCTCGGCTCCCGTGCGTGGCGCATCGTCAACTCCGGTGGGTGGGGATGGAAGCGGGGCGGTCGGGTGGCGGTGTCGGACGCCGTGCTGCGGGGCGTCCGGCGCTGCCACCCGGGTCAGCCGAGGACCAGTTCCTCGGCCAGCGCCTGCAGTCGCAGCCGAGCGCCGGCCAGGTTGGCCTCCTCGCGGTCGAGCCACAGGTGCAGCAGCAGTCGGCTGTCGAAGACCGTGCCGATCAGCCGGAACAGGTGGTAGCTGCGCTCGGTGGTGAGGATCAGGTCCTGCAACGGCAGCCGCGGCTCGCCCGGTTCGGCGAAGCTCAGGCTCTCGGCGGCCAGTCTGACCAGGTCGGTCGCCTCGGCGGCGGTGGCCTCGTGGTCCTGTGCCGGGCTGGTGCCGACGCTGCCCAGAGCCAGACCGCTGCCCCAGTCGAGCAGGCCCGCACCGCGGGCCCCGGCGATCCGCATCGCCGCCGACAGGCAGTCCTCGATCCCTGGCACCTGGGCTCCTTCGGGAGGGTAGAAGTCGGGGGACGGACGACGCGGAGCCATGGCCGGTGCGGTCGGCTCCGGGCATCCTCGCGGGGAACGGCGGATCACCACGACGCGTCGTCCGTCTGACACGGAAGGTTACTGAGCCGGATATGCCTGATGACAATGTCATTGGCATATTTACGAGGTTGACGATGTGTTTCGGCCAACCTCGAATTGTTGCCCGAGGGTGCGGTATTCGGGTGCCACCGGCCTGGCGTCGGGCTTTCCGGCACTCCAGGTGTTGCTGAACCGGCCACCTGCGGCGGTCGGTTGGCCGGTTCGATGCGCTCGGAGTTGCCACGCACGATGGCGGGGGTCAGGTGATCCGCACTGATCCGATCCGGCCACCCGTGCGACCCGACCGGTCATCGCCAAGGCCACTTCTGCCGAATTGGCCTTGGTGGGCCCGGTCGGCCCGCCGCTACCCTCGAACCCCGACCGAGCAACGGAGCCCCACTGCCATGCACCCACAACTCGCCGCTGACCTCGACCAGTTGCCCGCCCTGCTGGAGATCACCCGGGAGCACGCGGCGGCCTTCCTGACCGGTCTCGCCGACCGCCCGGTGGTCCGGCCGGGCGAGCCGCCAGCACCCGCCCCGCTCCCGGAGCGGGCCACCGGCCTGCGGGCGGCACTGACCGAGTTCGCGCAGCGCTGGGAGCCGGCGCTCTCCGGCAGCGCCGGGCCGCGCTACCTCGGCTTCGTCACCGGCGGCGCGACCCCCGCGGCGCTGGCCGGCGACTGGCTGACCGCGACGGCCGACCAGAACTCCAACTCCGCGCTGGACCCGGCCGGTCAGTGGCTGGAGGCCGAGACGATCGGCTGGCTGCGCGAGCTGTTCGGGCTGTCCGCCGCGCACGCCGGCACCTTCGTCAGCGGCGCGACCATGTCCAACACGGTGGGCCTGGCGATCGCCCGCGAGTGGCTGGGGGAGCGGCTCGGCGTCGACGTCGCCGAGGACGGGGTGGGCGCGCTCGGCCCGGTCCGGGTGCTGTCGGGCGCCGCGCACTCCAGCGTCGCCAAGGCGCTCTCGGTGCTCGGGCTGGGCCGCCGCGCCCTGCACCAGGTGCCGACGCTGCCCGGCCGGGAGGCGGTCGACCCCGCGGAGCTGGCGCGGGCGCTGCGGGCGGCCGACGGGCCGTGCGTGGTGGTGGCCAACGCCGGGACGGTCAACACCGGCGACTTCGACGACCTGCGCGCGGTGGCCGAGCTCTGCGCCCGCCATGACGCCTGGCTGCACGTGGACGGGGCGTTCGGCGCCTTCGCCGCGCTCGCGCCCGAGCGGGCGCAGTTGGTGGACGGCCTGGAGGCGGCCGACTCGGTCTGCGTGGACCTGCACAAGTGGCTCAACGTGCCCTACGACAGCGCGGTCCAGTTCACCCGCCGCCCCGACCTGCAGGCCCGCGTCTTCCGCAACGCCGCCGCCTACCTCGGCCCCCTCGGCGAGCGGCCCGACCTGGTCCACCTCACCCCGGAGAACTCGCACCGCCTGCGCGCACTGGCCGCCTGGTTCACGCTGCGCGCCTACGGCCGCGACGGCCACCGGGAGATCGTCGACCGCTGCCTGGTCGGCGCCCGGGCGCTGGGGGAGGAGCTGGCGGCCACCGCGGGCCTGCGGCTGCTCGCGCCGGTGCGGCTGAACGTGGTCTGCTTCACGTTGGCGGGCGACCCCACCGCCGAGCGGCTGGCCGAACTGGCCGCCCGGGTCCGGGCGGAGGTCTTCGTGACCCCGACCGTGTACGACGGGGTGCCGGCGCTGCGGGCCGCGTTCAGCAACTGGCGGATCACCGAGGCCGATGTGCGACGGGTTGCCGGGGTGTTGGCCAAGGCCGCCGCGGAACTCACCGAGCTCGACTGACGAAGCATCAGCGGAAAGGTCGTCAGCGCGGCGGCCGGGGCCGGTCGAGGTCAGCCCCGCTGGTCGAGCAGTGCGACGAGCTCGGCGCTGCTGCCGGTCTCGCCCAGGCGGGGGAAGATCCGCTTGATGCTGTGCTCGTGCGAGACCGGGTCCATGTCGGTGACCACGTCGGTGGCGACGGTGACGTGGTAGCCGAGCTCGTGCGCGGCGCGGGCGGTGGACTCGACGCCGATGCTGGTGGCCACGCCGCCGATCACCACCTGGGTGACCCCGTGCTTGCGCAGCTGCTCGTCCAGCCCGGTGCCGTGGAAGGCGCCCCAGGTCTGCTTGGTGACGGTGATGTCGCCCGGCTCGACGGGCAGCACCAGCTCGGCCCAGTCGGCCGGGAGGTCGCCGGTGCGGCGCGCGCCCTGCTCGGTGCGGCCGGGGGCGCCGCCGGTGACGTTGACCAGGACCACGGGCAGGCCGCGCTCCCGGAAGGCGGCGGCCAGCCGCTCGGCGTTGGCGATCACCTGGTCGACGCCGAACTCGGCCGCGAAGGCGGCGATGCCCTTCTGCAGGTCGATCAGGATCAGGGCGGTGGTGCGGTCGAGGGTGGTGGCGGTCATGTCGTTCTCCTTGGGCCATCGGATGCGGGGTGGACGGTGGGTCAGGGGGTCGGCCGGTCCCGGCGCAGGGCCCGGTCGGTGGCGGTGAGCAGCAGTACCGCCAGGCTCAGCCCGGTCATCAGCAGCGCCACGCCGTGCAGGCCGGTGTCGCTGGCGCGGCTGCCGTAGCGCAGCGCGATGACCGAGGAGGAGAGGATCGCGCCCAGGTAGATCGCGGTGCGTTGGAGGCCCGCCGCCGCGCCGATCCCGTCGGCCGGGGCCTGGGCGTAGACGGCGGCCTGGTTGACGCTGGAGGCCAGCCCCTGGCCGACCCCGAACAGCGCGCTGACCAGCACCAGCAGCGCGATCGGCGCGGTGTGGCCGACCACAAGCAGCAGGCCGCTGCCGGCGGCCAGCAGCACGGTGAGGGCGAGCAGCGGCCGGCGCAGCGTGCGGGCGCGGGCGCCCAGCAGCGAGCAGGCGGCGGCCGTCGCGGACATCGGCAGCGTGATCAGGCCGGTGTGCAGCGAGCTGAGGCCGCGGGCCTCCTCCAGCCACTGCGCGAAGCCGTAGAGCATGCAGTACAGCACCAGGTAGGTGAGGCCGCTGCGGGCGAAGGTGCGGGTGAGCTCGGGGTGGCGGCGCAGCAGCCGCAGGTCGAGGAAGGGGTGCGGGGCGCGCAGCTGCCAGGCGGTCAGCGCGGCGGCGAGGGCGGCGGTCAGGGCGAGCAGCGACCAACGGGGGTGGGCGAGGTCCAGCAGGAACAGCATCGCGGTGCCGATGGTCGCGGCGAAGAGCGTGAGGCCGAGCGGGTCCAGCCGGCCGACCGGGCGATCGGTGGGCTCGCTGCCGGTCCGGGCGGCGGCCGGGCCGTCGGCGGGGACCCAGCGCAGGGTGAGCAGCAGGGCGAGCAGCGCGGCCGGGACATTGACCGCGAAGACCGCCCGCCAGCCGAGCCCGGCCGCCAGCGCGCCGCCGAGCAGCGGGCCGACCGCGGCGCTGGCCAGTGAGGCCAGCGAGATCCGGCCGAGCACCGGGCGCGGGGTGGCCAGGCCGGTGCGGCGCGACTCGGCGCGCAGCATCGCCATGGCCGCCGGGTAGGCGGCGGAGGTGCCCAGGCCCAGCAGCACCCGGGAGGCGATCAGCCAGCCGAAGGCGGGGGCGAGCGTGCCGACGGTGCCGGCGGCGACCACCACGGCGAGCCCGGCCAGGAAGACCTTGCGCGGCCCGAGCAGGTCGGCCAGCTTGCCCATGGTGGGCTGTCCGACGGCGCTGGCCAGGTAGAGCACGGCGACCAGCCAGGCGGTCCGGGCGGGGCCGACGCCGAAGGCGTTGCCGACCGCGACCAGCACGGTGGCGATCATCGTGGAGTTGATCGGGTTGAGGGCCACGCCGATCAGCAGCGGGGCCATCATCCGGCCGGCGAACGGTCGCTCGGCCCGGGCGGTGGCGGCGGGATCGGGGGCGCGGCGGGTGCGGCCGGCCGGGCGCAGGGTGCTCACGGCTCGTCGCCCGCGGCCAGGACGCGCAGCGCCGGGATGGCCCGGGCGAGCGCGGCGCGCTGGGCCGCGTCGAGTTCGCCGCCCAGGGCGCTGGTGAGCCAGTCGTGCTTGGCCCGCATGATCGCGGCCATCGCCTGCTGCCCCTCCTCGCTGAGCTCGACCAGCAGCTGCCGCCCGTCGGTGGGGTGCGGGGTGCGGCGCAGGTAGCCGCGCTCCTCCAGGGCGGACAGGGTCATCCGCATCGACTGCGGGCGGACGAACTCGGCGCGGGCCAGGTCGGCCGTGGTGGCCGGGCCCTCGCGCAGCAGGCGGGCGGCGACCGAGCGCTGCGAGGCGGTGAGCTCGCTGCCCGCGCTGGCCGCCCGGGCGCGACGGCTCAGCCGGCCGAGGATGCCGTGCAGGGCGCCGGCCAGGGCGGGGAGGTCCTCGGGGTCAGGTGGTTCCGGGTCCGTGGGTGCCATGCGGTCCAGGCTAGGTGTCGGCAGTGGAACTTGCAAGCTTGCCTGTTGAGTTTTGCTGTTGAGTCTTCCTGTGGAGTTTCCCTGTCGAGTTCGGGTGGGTGGGCCGTGCCTGTCCCGGTGGCCGTTCGTTGATCGATCGACGTCCCGCCGCACCGACCGAGAGAGGGCCGAGACCGTGACGACCCTGGCCATGCCGCCCGACGAGTTCGCCGCCACCCTGCCCAAGCACGTGGTCTCCGCCGCCGTCCTGCTCGGTGATCCGACCGGGCGGATCCTGATGCTCCATCAGGCGCACGCCTATCCGGGTCATCCGGCCTGGTGGCAGCTGCCGGGTGGGTTGGCCGACGACGGTGAACGGCCGAGCGGGACCGCCGTTCGGGAACTGGTGGAGGAGACCGGCATCCGACCGACCCGGGCGGTGCTCCCGCTGCTCGCGGTCGACCACCGGGCGCCGGTGGACGGGTGGCCCGCGGTGATCGACTTCTGCTTCGACGGCGGGACGGTGGCGGCCGACACCCCGGTGCTGCTCAGTGCCGAGCACGACGCCTACGCCTGGCGCACCCCGGCGCAGTGGGCGCCCTGCCTGCAACCCGAGCAGCGCTCCTGGTTCGCGGCGCTGCTGCGGGCCCGGGCCGTCGGGGTGACGCGCTACCTGCACGACGGGCGGCAGGCCTGACGGGCGGTCCGTCGGCGAGCGGATGGTCGGCGAGAGGGCAGCCGGCGGGCGGGCGGATTCCTGGATAAGCGTGCGGCGAGCACGCAAAGTTCCTGCTACAGTCGAGATGCGTGCAAGGGGCACGCATCTCGACCGAAGCCTGCATCCCCGAGGAGTCCGCCATGACCGCTGCCGTCACCCACACCGACATCACCACCGCCCTCACCGACCTGCTCTTCACCCCCGGCCTCGAGCTGGCCGAGGCCATCGACCGCCACTTCGCCCCCGACTACCGCCAGCGCACCGACGGCCGCTGGGACGACCGCGCGGCCTTCGCCGAGCACATCGCCCACCTGCGCGCCGTGGTCGCCGGCGGCTCGGTCGAGGTGTTCGAGGAGCTCTCGGCCGGCAACCTGTACGCCGACCGGCACGTCGTCGAGGTGGTCAAGAAGGACGGCTCCACGGTGCGGATGGAGGTCTACCTGTTCGCCGAGTTCGCGCCCGACGGGCGGTTCCGCCGGATCGAGGAGACCACCCTGCTGCTGGCCGGCGCCGAGTCCGACCGGGACATGGGCAGCGCCCGCTGATCGCCGAGGGACCGTCAACCCCCGTCGGCCACCTCGGTGGCCAATGTGAAGGGGTCGTCGTGGCTCGCCGCGGTCGGCTGGTCGGTCCCGGTCCGGTGCGCCCAGGCGTCGTCCCGGGCGAACCAGTCGATCGGGGCCGGCGAGCCGCCGCCGGCCGCGAGCACCGCGTCCAGGCTCGCGAAGTACGCCGCCCAGCGCGGCGCGTAGAGCTGCCCGACCAGGCCGGACCACTCGCGGTTGGCGTAGTCGTGCAGCGGCCCGTCCTCGCTGGGGCCGCGATCGCCCCAGGTGGTGAGCAGCGCGCGGGCGTCGTACTCCAGTTGGTCGCGCTCGTCCTGGTCGGCGCCCCAGGAGCGGGCGGCGGCCAGCCAGGGGCCGAGCAGGAAGCGGGGGTCGGTGGCCAGCAGCCGGTCCAGCAGCTCCGCATCCGCCTGCCAGGCGCCGGTCAGGGCCAGGAAGGCGTCCCGGTCCCGGTCCGCGTAGGCGGCGGCGATCCGCGGCAGCCGGGCGCGGGCCCGGTTGTCGAGCACCTGGCGGGCCACGTCGACCAGGTCGAAGCGGTAGGCGTCCGAGCTGCGCAACTCCGGCGCCACCTGGAGCAGTTCGCCGAGCGCGGCGTCGACCGTGGTGGGTGAGCAGCGGGGCGAGCGCGGGCTCCAGGCGGCGGCCGAGCCCGCGGTGAGGGTCGGACGGGCGGCCAGGACGCTGTCCTGCGGTTCGCTCCAGCCGTCCGACGGCGTGCCGTACGGGCCGCGGCGCAGCTGCTCCCACGCCGCTGCGGCGTGCGGGTCGGGGCCGCCGTAGCGGCGGGCGGCGTACGCGGCGAACCACGCCTGCTGGTCCACCTGACCGGGCTCCCAGGCGAGGTCGGTGAACAGCTCGAAGGCGGCCGGGTTGCCGCCGGTGCCCTCGGGCAGGTAGGCCAGGCCGCGCAGCGCGCTGCCCGGCCGGTCCAGCCACTGCCGGAAGCGGGTGGTCCAGACGGCCGTGTTGGCGCCGAGCGCCGTGTGCCCGCCGAAGTCGTCGATCGTGCCGAACGCGTACGGCGTGCCGCCCCAGTCGCGCTCCCGGTCCAGCCCGTCGTAGCGGTCCGAGAGGCCGTCCAGGATCAGCATCCGGGACCGGTCGACCCCGTTCAGCACCGCGGCGGTCGGGTTGTCCTGCCAGCCGAGGATCGCCCAGGTCGCGCCCGGGTGCGCCGCGTCGAGCGCCTGCTGCACCGCGTGCGCGGCGGCCGTGGGATCCACCGGGCCGAGCCGGCCGCCCTCGTGCAGCAGGTCCATCTTGTACATCGTGCTGTCGCCGAACAGTTCGCGCTGGGCCCGGTAGTAGGCGGCGGCCAGCTCGGCGAAGCCCGGCCCGGTCGGGTCCAGCCAGTCCGGCCGGTGGAAGCCCACCCAGTCGCCCTGCGGCACCACCCGGGCCCCGGGACTGTGCTCGGCGAAGCCCGGCGGCACGGTGCCGAAGAAGCCCGGCAGCACCGGCGTCATGCCCAGCGCCCGCAGCTGGTCGGCGATCCGCCGCCCGAGCGCGGCGCGGGCCGCCAGCAGCTGCGTGGACTCGGGGCCGCCGAAGCCCGCCATGTTCTGCAGCAGCCACCAGCTCTGGTGCCCGGGCGCGGGGAACCAGGAGCGCAACTCCTGGTCGGCGTAGCCGAACCGGCGCAGCGCCCGGTCGTACACCGCCTCGGCTCCGGTCTGCACGTACACCTCGTCGACCCCGTGCAGGGCCAGCAGGTCGATCTCGTGCTGGTAGGCGGCGAAGTCGCGGTAGGGGCCGGAGTAGCCGGCGTCGGTGTCGTTCAGCGCGTAGCGGTGCGGGACCACGGCCGAGCGGGTGGTCGCCGCCGGGGGTGCCGGCAGGGTGGCGGGCAGGTGGTCCAGGCTGTCGCCGGGCCAGCCCAGGTCCACCCCGGCGACGTGCTCCAGGTACCAGCCGACCCCGGCCAGCAGGGTGGCCCCCGAGCTGCCGCGCACGGTGATCGCGCCCGCGGTGCCGGAGAGCGCGAAGCTGTCGGCCGGGCCGGCGGGGGCGGCGAGCAGGCGGAACTGGTCGGCGTGGCCGGGCAGCAGGCGGTGCAGGGCGGCGCGGGCCGGGGCGGGGTCGAAGGCGGGCGCGGCGGGCCCGCCGGGTGGGGGAGCGGCGCCGAGGGTGGCGGCCGCGAGCAGGGCGACGGTGAGCAGGGTGCTGCCGGGACGCCGCATGCCGTCCGCCTCCTTCGCTGCCGGTCGGGCGATCGTCGCAGCGCGGGGCGGCCCGAGATCGGAAGAGCGT
>NZ_JBNQTI010000244.1:0-9219 GCF_050325825.1 Kitasatospora sp. LaBMicrA B282 | reverse complement strand
CGCCGGCGGCCGGGCCCGCGGCGGCCGGGCCCGCGGCGGCCGGGCCGTTGAACGCCGGGTACGGCAGCACCGCCGGCCCCCGGTCCGCGTCCTGCGCCCTGGCCGGGCCGCGGTACTGCCCGGAGACGAAGCCCGCCTTGAACCGCTGGTAGGTGCTGGTGTCGACCTTGAGGTAGCCGAAGCCGGGCAGCGGCGGCAGGTGGAAGGCGTCCGGCGTCTCCAGCACCGTGCGGCTCTCCTCCGGCGAGAAGGTCCGCAGGCCCAGCCGGTAGGAGAGGTAGGTGTCCAGGCCCTTCAGCCGGCCGCCCTCGATCCGCTGGCTGGAGAGCAGCAGGTGTACGCCGATGCTGCGCCCGATCCGGCCGATCGACAGGAACAGCTCGATGAAGTCGGGCTTCGCGGTGAGCAGTTCGCCGAACTCGTCGATCACCACGAACAGGTGCGGCAGCGGCGGGAGTTCGGGCCTGGTCGCGCGCAGCATCCGGTAGTGCGAGATGTCCGCGGCGTTGCCGGCGTCCTTGAGGGCCTGCTGGCGGCGCTGCACCTCGCCGGCCAGGCTGGTGTGCACCCGCTCGACCAGGCTCGCGTCGTCCGCCAGGTTGGTGATCACGCCGGCGACGTGCGGCACGCCCTCGAAGGGGGCGAAGGTCGCGCCGCCCTTGAAGTCGACCAGCACCATCGACAGGTCCTCCGGCGGGTGCGTCGCCAGCAGCGCCAGCACCAGGGTCCGCAGCAGCTCGCTCTTGCCCGAGCCGGTGGCACCGACGCACAGGCCGTGCGGGCCCATGCCCAGTTCGGCGGCCTCCTTCAGGTCCAGCAGCACCGGCTGCCCGGCGTCGCTCAGGCCGATCGGCACCCGCAGGAAGGCCCGCTCACCGCGCGGCGACCAGAGCCGGGCCAGGTCGAGCCGGGCCGGGTCCGGGGCGTGCAGCAGCGAGGTGAAGTCCACCTGCCCCGCGGCCGCGGCCGCGGCGCCGTCCGCGGAGAGCCGCAGCGGCGCGAGCATCCGGGCCAGGCCCTCGGCGCCGGCCAGCGACAGCCCGTCCAGCGTGCCGTGCACCTCCACCGGCTGCGCGCCGCGCAGGTCCGCCACCGTCACCCGGTCGCCCTCGACGGTGATCCGCACCGCGACCTGGCCCGGCTCCGCCGTCCGCTCGGCCACCAGGTGCAGCACCGTGATCCCCAGCTCGGGCAGCGTCACCGCCTCGTCCGGCAGCGCCAGTTCCTGCGCCGGCCGGCCGTGGCCGTCGCTGACCACCAGCAGCCGGTCGGTGTGCCCGAGCCCGCCGCCGGCCGCCAGCCCGCGGCGCACCTCGGCCGCGTACGCCGCGCGCCGCCGCAGCTCGTCCTGGAGCACCACGGTGAGCTGCGCCAGACCGGGGGCCATCCGGCGGGCGTTGACCGGGCCGTCCCACTGCTCGCCGTCCAGCACGTGCGGCAGCCACTTGGCCCACGACCACTCGCCGAGCCGCTGCTCGGGGCAGGCCAGCGCGAGCCGCAGGTCGTCCGGCGCATGGGTGACCGCGGCGTGGGTCAACAGCACCCGGGCCACCCGCAGCACCGCCGCCCGCTCGCCGACCACGCTGACGTTGCCGACCCGGTCCAGCGGCACCGGCAGCGGCACCTCGCTCGCGGTGCGGAAGCGCTGGAGCAGCAGCTTGGCCTCGTTCAGCATGAACGGGTCCGGCGGGTTGAGCGCCTCGCCGCTCTGGGTGGCCAGCGCGATCGGGCGCAGCGGCAGCTCGCCGGTGCCCAGCCGCACGGAGAGGAAGTCGGGGTCCGTCCGGCGCCGCTCCCACAGCCGCGCCGGGTCCCGCACCAGGTCGTACAGCGCCTCCGGCGGCGGGGCGACCACCCGGGCCGCGGTGCGCAGTTCGCGCTCCTCGCCGGCGAGGTCCTCGCGCAGCCGCTCCAGGTACTCCAGGTACCGCTCGCGCCCGGTGCGGCGGGCCCGCTGCGCCTTGCCGCGCTGCGACACCAGCAGGCCGACGCTGCCCAGCACCGTGACCACCAGCACGATCGCCCCGAGCGCGGCGTACTGCCCGCTGCGGGTCACGGCCATCATCACCACCGAGCTCAGCACCCCGGTCACCGGCAGCAGGGTGCCGGCCAGGCCGCCGGTCCTCCCCTCCGGGAGGGTGGGCGGCGCCTCGACCGTGCGCGGCGCGACGAGCGCCGGCGGCACGGTGGTGCGCGCAGGACGGTGGACCAGCCGGGTGGTCATCGGCGTCGCCTCACTGACGGGTCGGGATGGGTGATCGGGCTTGGGACTTGTGACTTGGGGCTTGTGACTTGGGACTTGGGGGCGGGCGGCCGTCAGCCGCGGACGGCCAGGTTGAGCACCTCGGCCGCGAGTTCGGCGACGCACTCCCGGGTCCGCTTGGCGAGCGCCGCGGTGCGGATCGGCCCGCCGGCCGCCAGGTGGCGGTCGTAGGGGAGGGTCACCACCCGGACGCCGTCGAGCTGCAGGAACTCGGCCGCCGCGGTCAGGTCGATGCCCAGGTGCGGCGAACCGGTGGCCAGCACCACCACGGTGCCCGGCAGCAGCGAGCGGGACAGGCCGCCCATCCACTCCAGCACCACCCGGGTGGTGGCCACCCCGTCCGCGGTGGTCGGCGCCACCAGCACCCGGGCCTGGGCGGCGGCCAGCGCGCTGTGCGCCAACTCGCTGGGCAGCGACTCGCAGTCCACCACGCTCACGGTGAAGTACCGGCGCAGCGCCACGGCCACCGAGGTGAACACCGTCAGGTCCAGGTGCGCGCCCACGGTGCCCCGGCTGCCGGGCAGCAGCCAGCCGCCGTCCGGGAGTTCGACCAGGTACTCCTGGATCTGGTCCAGCCGCAGCGCCGGCGAGACGAACCGGGCCAGGTCGTCGAAGGTCCACCGCAGGTCGGTCGCGCCCAGCCGCAGCGGCAGGGTGCCCAGTGCGGGTTCGGCCTCCAGCATCAGCACCGGGTCGTGCCGGTAGTGCGCGTAGGCGGCGCCGAGCAGCGCGGCCACGGTGGTCTTGCCCGCGCCGCCGCGCACGCTGGTGACCGCGATCTGGCGACCGGTGGCCACCGGCTGCTGGAGGTCGCGTCCGATCCGGGCGACCCGGTCGACGTCCTGCGCCGCGGAGGAGGCGATCACCCGGCGCAGCGCCCGCCCGGTGCGCTGCAGCGCGGAACCGGCGGGGCGGGGGCGGAGCTGGGTGGGCGGCGGAACCGGCTCGAAGACGGGGACGCCGTCGGCGAGGCGCTGGCGCAGCTGGAGGGTGGCGTTGGCCCAGTCCGCGGGGAGGGGCGCGGGGGGTTGCGCGGGGGCCCGGGTAGGGGCCTGGGCGGGGGGTGCCGGGGGTGGGGGCGGGGTCGGCTTCGGCGGGGTGGGGGCCGGCGCCGGGGCCGGGGGCTTGGGTCGAGGCTTGGGCTGCGGCTTGGTGGGCGGCTTGGTGTGCAGCTGGAGGGTGGCGTTCGGGGGGAGCGGGACGGGGGTGGGCGTGTCGTGGTGCAGCTGGAGCGTGACGTTCCAGGGTGCGGGGGGCGCGGGTTCCGGGGCGGGGCGCGGTTCGGGGGCGGGCGGTGCCTGCTCCGTGGTGCGGGCCGGCCAGGCCAAGGGTATGCGCGGATCGGCGGTCCGCGGATCGGCCGCCGTCCGCAGGTCGGCCGTCTCCCGCGGATCAGCCGTCCCGCGCGGGTCGGCTGACCGCGGCTCGGCCGTCGCCTCCTCGGGCTCCGCGGCCGCCGCCGCCCGTGCCTCGTCCGCCGTCGGTGCCGCGTCCGGGGCCGGGGTGGCCGCCGGCGCCTGCGCGGGCGTGACGTTCAGTTCCACGAGCAGTTCGCTCAGGTCGTCGAGCAGCTTGCGCTGCCAGTCGTCGCCGGACACTCGCCCCCCGTTCAGAAGGCGCCGAGCAGCCGCGCGTACACGCCGAACACGCCGACGGCCAGCGGGAACAGCGCCACCACACCTGCGGTCTCCACCAGGTTGAGCCCTCGCCGCAGCCGCACCAGCACGTGCTCGGCCGGCGCCACGGCCAGCATCACCAGCGGGACCGCCGCCATGCCGCAGAGCAGCAGCAGCGGCCCGGGCACGCCGCCGTGCACCCGGTCGGCCCAGAGCACGGCCAGTCGCACCAGCACCGCCGTCCCGCCCGCGGCCAGCGCGACCACCTCCGCCACCAGCGGGAAGGCCCGCGCCCGGGTCAGCAGCACCACGGCCGTCACGGCGGCCAGCGGCACCGTCCACGGGCCCGGTGCCGCGACCGCCAGCCAGGCGCCCGCCACCGCGGAGGCGCCGGTGACCAGGGTGGCCAGCGCCAGTCCCCGGTGCGCCGCGGCCAGCGCCGTGCTCACCTCGTAGCGGCTCACCGAGGCGCCCGCGGCGCGCCGGTCGTCCAGTCCGGTCAGGCCGGCGCCGACCAGCGCGAAGCGCGGCAGCAGCCCGAGCGCGACCACCGAGACGACGGCGAGCACCGCCCCGAGCCGCGCCTGGGCCTGCGCCGGCGGCAGGTGCAGCAGCGCCGCCCCCACGCCCTCCCAGACGCCGCCGAGCACCAGCACCGCGGCCGCGCCGATCAGCCCGCCGCGGCCCACCGGCGAGAAGCGTCCCAGCAGTCCGAGGGTCAGCACCGCCGCACCCGCCAGCGCCGCCCCACGGGCCGCGACCGGCCAGCCGCCGCTGTCGGCCAGCGCCCAACCGCCCACCGCACCCAGCGTTCCGAAGGCCAGCAGCAGGCTGGTCCCCAGCGCGCGGTTGCCGAGCGATGCCGCCAGCACGCCACCCACCGCCGTCAGACCGGCGGCCCCGAGCACCCATCCGCCGGCCGCCGAGCCCAGCTCGGCGACCGCGCGCAGCCCGGCGACCAGCGCCAGCAGCACCAGCGCCAGGCCCGCCGTCCGCTCCCGCGCGGCAGCCCCCCAGCGCCAGGCGCGCAGGTCGAGGTCGTCGGCCGTCTCGTCGCCGACGTCGTGCACCACGGGGGCCGAGGGGATGTCCTGCTGACGGACCAGCCGGAGCACGGCGCCGTCGCGGACCCCGGCGTCGGCCAGCGTGCCCTCCTGCGGCAGGACGCTGCCGTCGGTGGTCACCAGCTGACGCAGCATCGGCTGGGCCGACACCGCGTCGTCGAGGAGTTCGAGCACCTCGGGCAGCAGCCGGCCGACCGGTTCGTCGGCGGGAAGCACCAGGTCCACCCGTCGCCGCGGCCCGACCAGAGTGACCCGGCTCAACCCGGCCGTCGGCCGGTCCGCTCCCACGCTCACCTGATTTCTCCCAAGGGAGCCCCGTCGCGAAGGTTTGGGATGGGGCCCTGAGCCGCATGGCGGCAGCGATCTCTGAGCATCTGCTGGGGCTGCACTTTCCTGCGCTGTCAGTGGGTGGCCGTAGGTTGACTGGCATGACGGTACGACAAGCCGCGGAGGGCGCCGGGCATGCCCGGTTCACCTATCGCTTGCGTGTGTCGTCCGCTGACCTCGCCAGGCTGGAAGCCGAGTGGGGTCGGTGTCGGTGGGTGTGGAACGAGTGCGTGGCGGTGTCCCGCAGGGTCCACCTGCACAACAGGGCCACCGATGAGAGGACTACGTGCGGCCCGGCGCAGCTCGACAGGATGCTGACCGAGGCGCGCCAAGCGATGGTGTGGTTGCGTGAGGGCGCCTCGGTGCCGCAGCAGCAGATCGTTCGGGATTTTGCCAAGGCGCGTGCCAAGGCGCTCAAGGACATCAAGGCAAAGCTGCCGATGCGTCAGCGGGCAGGGATGCCGAAGGTCAAGCGCAAGCGCGAGTCGCTGCCGACGCTGAACTACACCCGGCACGGATTTCGGATCAAGGAGGGGCGCCTGCAACTGGCCGGTGGCATCGTGCTGACCGTGGTGTGGTCGCGCGATCTGCCGTCGGACCCGTCCTCGGTGCGGGTGTACCGGGACAGTCTTGGCCATTGGTACGCCTCGTTCGTCGTGGCGGTCGATGTGCAGGTGCTGCCGCCCACCGGCCGGGCGATCGGTATCGACTGGGGCGTCAAGGAGATCGCCACCACGACCGATGGCGCGTACGACCTGCCGCACCCCGAGCACGGGAAGTCGGCCGCACAGAAACTGGCCCGCTACCAGCGGATGATGGCGCGTCGCCGGAGTCCGAGGAACAGGCCCGACACGAAGGGGTACCGCAAGGCCCGCAAGCAGGCCGCGAAGCTGTCCAAGAAGATCGCCCGGCAGCGGCAGGACACCGGCCGAAAGTGGGCCAAGGCGGTCGTGTCCGACCACGATTCGGTGGCCGTCGAGGACTTCAAGCCGAAGTTCCTCGCCAGGACCACCATGGCGCGCAAGGCCACCGATGCGGCGATCGGAGCAACGAAGCAGGCCCTGATCGATATGGGACGCAAGCACGGACGGACGGTGTATCTGGTCCACCCCGCGCATACCACGATGGAATGCGCGCACTGCGGAGCGAGAGCCAAGCACGCACTTCCCCTCTCCGAACGTACCTACACGTGCACCGCGTGCGGCACGTCCCGTCCCAGGGACAAGAACTCCGCCCACGTGATGCTCGTCCGGGCTGGTCTCAACCCGGCTGGTGTTGATCTTATAAGTCCTGTCACCTGCTAGGTGCCAGGCGAAGTGAGCCAGGAATCCCCTCCTCAGGGAAGGGAGGACTCAAATTCCGCAGAACCTATCGCAGCCCAGCGGACCTGTCCGCCGGGGAAGTCGGTCCCGGCGAGTGCCGCGCGGGCGTGTGCCGGGACGGGGACGGTGACCGGTGGGCGGTCACCGTCGGGGACGGCGCCTCGGGGGAGGGTTCCGCCGAGGCCGTGGCCGTGGCGGTCGGCGAGGGTGCTGCCGGCGACGCGCTCGGCGCCGGCGTCTGGTGCCCGCGCGCCGGGCCCGCCGCGGGCGCGGGCTTGTGCAGCAGTCGGTGGTCGACGAACGACCAGCCCACGCTCCCGGCACAGACCACCGCAGCCAGCGCGATGCCGCCGAAGAGCTTCCCCAACTGCTCGTCGGCCGAGCGCCGGGACCGCAGTGCGCCGTACAGCAGCGCGTCCCGCAGCCGGCGCCGGCGAGCCGCCACCGACTCCAGCACCTGGCCGTCGTAGTCCCGCCCCATCACTCGCCACCCGCCCGGGTCACCGTGCCGCCACCGCTTGCCGGCGCGGCACCGGAGCATATAGCCGGGCCGTGACGTCCGGTCACCGCGCCGCTCACGAGGCCGGCTTCAGGTGCCGCAGCAGGGCCTCCAGTTCGGTCCAGCCCTCGACCGACTCGCCGTCACCGAGCGGGTAGTAGAAGCCGGGCCGGGCCCGGGTGCCGAGCCGCACCGCCGGGCTGCGCAGCGGGACCGTGCGGGCCCGGTCGAGGTCCAGCTCCTCGACCTCCAGCGGGCCGACGGCGAAGCCGACCGGCACCGGCGGGCGCTCGAACCGCGGCGGCACGGTGAGGTCGCGACGGGCCTCGCGCAGGTGGCAGTGGAGCGAGCGCAGGCCGTGCCCGGTGGCCAACTCGTCGGCCAGCTGCGGCAGCACGTCCAGCGGCGGCCGGTCGGCCGCGTCACCGCGGTACCCGACGGTGAGGACGATCTCCTCCACGACGCCGGTGGGCGTGCGAACCGCCCGCAGGGTGGCGATCGCCGGGTGCCGCGGGCTGCCGACGACGACCGTCCAGGTCGGCTCGGGGGCGCGCTGCTGGGCGAAGTCGGTCAGCTGCTCGCGGGACCACCGCAGGTTCGCCGGCTCCGCGCTGCCCCAGGAACAGGGCGGCTCGCCGGTCAGCGCCCGCCAGGCGGTCTCCAGCGCGCCGCCGAGCACCAGGTCGGCGGTCGGCTCGTGGAAGGTGCGGATGGAGAGGGCGAGTTGGCGCTCCTCGGTGCGCTCGAAGGCGGTGAAGGCGGCGGCCACCGGAGTCTCGCCCCGGGTGTCGCGGGCCGGCGCGAAGACCCCGTCCTGCCAGCGGAGCACCGCGCCGGAGAGCCCGTCGAAGTACCCGTCCACCTCGTCCTTGACCACCCAGCGGGACGCCGTCTCGTGGAGCGGCGTCGCCTGGAGCAGCGAGCGGGTCGGCAGCGAGAGGCGGCAGTGCCCCGGGGTGACGACCTGCAGGCTGCGCCCGGACTCCGCCGCGGCCCGCAGCGCATCGGTCAGCCAGCTGGCGGCGGGCACCACGGGCCGGTCCTGGAGCACCACGGCCGCCCGCTCGGTCAGCACGTCCACGGCCGGCTGCGCGGCGGCGGGAGGCCGCGCGGCGGCGACGGCGGAGGTGTCGAGCGGTGTGCCCGGGTCGGCCGTGCCGGGTGCGTCCGGCGGCCAGACCTCGCCGCCCAGCAGCAGGGCGAGCCGCGCGGCGAAGCGGCCGGCCAGCTGCTCGGCCTCCGGCACGGCGGTGGACGCACGGCTCTCCACCCACCAGCGCGGCCCGTCCCCGAGTGAGGTCCCCAGCAGCCGGTCGGCCTCGGCGGGCGAGTGCAGCAGCAGCGGCGTCTCGACCGAGAGCAGCGGCCGGCCCTGCCGGTCGCACAACTGGATCACGGCTCTGTCGGCCGCCTGCTGCACCTGCAACTCCGGCCCGCCCGCGAGCAGCCCGGCCAGCACGCTCCACGCGTCCGGCATCCGCTCGGTGAGCGCGATCACGTCCTTGGTCATTCGTGGTCCGTCCTCGTTCCCCCGTCCGGCCCACCCCGGGTTCGGGGGTGCCGGGCATCCGCGCCGGTCAGGGTATCTGGGTGACTGTCAGGAGGGCCCGGTGGGTGGGCGTTCCCACACCACGGCGGCTGCGGCCAGGGCGGCGGCCTGGTAGGGCGGCAGCTGCTCACCGGGGGCGACGGACCTCCAGCAGGTACTCCGGCAGGCCCGGCGGCGCGTAGAACGACGACAGGGGCAGGACGACGGCCTCCTCGTACCGCGTGCCGCTGGGCTCAGCGCTCCCAGACCGGGACGGCCGCGGCCAGGGCGGCCGCCTGGTAGGGCGGCAGCTGCTCGCCGCGGGCGACGGCCTCGACGGGGTAGTGCGGGAGGTCGGTCAGGCCGAAGGGGGAGAGGCCCAGCCGGACGTGCGGCAGGTAGGCACCGGCCGCGGTCTCGGCGACGTACACCCAGGTCGCCGGGCAGGCCGCCGCCGCGGTCGGCTGCCGCCAGGCCCGCAGCAGCCGTTCGACCGGCGCGATGCCGGCCGGCCGGCGCTCCTCGTCGAGTTGACCGATCAGCACGGCGTCGGCTGCCGCCATGTCGCCGCCCGCCGGCGCCGCCCCCGCCGGCGCCGCC
>NZ_JBNQTI010000243.1:0-9317 GCF_050325825.1 Kitasatospora sp. LaBMicrA B282 | reverse complement strand
CCCCCCGCCCGGCCAGCCGCCCCGTCCGGGAGGGAGGTGGGGGGGGGTCAGCCCCCCTGCCCGGCCAGCCGCCCCGTCCGGGAGGTGAGGGGCGCCTCTGCCCGGCCTGCCCCCCGACCGGCCCGGCCTGCCGGGCTGCGACGCCCTGGCGCCACACCCAGGCGGCCCCGGGTCCGGGCCGCACCCGGGCCCGGTCGACCGCCCCGCCGGCCCCGCGGCCGAGCGCCCGGACGCGCAGCCCACCCGGGCGCTCCCCACCCCCAGCCGCCCCTACGAGGAGCTGATCGAGACCGCCCGCCAGGCCCGGCTCACCGCCGCCCCGGCCAACCTGCCCTCCGAGCACGAGCAGGCCCGCTTCGAACTCGGCCTGCTGGTCGCGCTGATCCTGGACGCGCCCGAGTCGGCCCGCGGCCTGGACCTGCTGGTGAACAGCCGGCAGATCCACCCCGAGGGCGCCGAGGTGTTCGCCGCCCTGCTCTACGCGGGCGGGCGCACCGACGGCGCCGAGTTCTGGTGGCGGTTCGCGGCCGGCTCCGGCAGCCGGATCTCCGCCTACTGCCTGCACCTGCACCACCTGCACCTGGGCGAGCCGAGCGACGCCGACTACTGGCTCGCCTGGTCGCGCGACCTGGCCGCCCGCAGCCACCCGGCGCCCCCGCGCCCGCTGCACTCCAGCCAGCCGCTGCTGCCGGACGCGGTGCGCCGCGACATCCTGGCCCGCTGCCACCGCGGCCTCGCACCGCGGCTGCCGGCCGCGCTGGAGGCGGTGATCGACCGGCTGCCGGTGAAGGCCGACGATCCCGACTTCGGCGAGGTCCCGCAGCCGGCCGACCTGGCGACCTCCGCCCTGGAGCCCGAGCCGCCGACGCCTGCGGCCGACACTCCCGGCTGCCGGCTCCGGCCCGGGCAGCGGCCCCGGCGAGGGTGACGGGCGGCCGACCGGACCCCCGTACCCCGCACGCATGATCCGGCCGGGTCACCTTTCCGCGCTCGGATCCGTCAACCTGACGGACGGATCCGACCGCGGAAAGGTGACCGATGGACGCATACGAGGAGCTGGCCGCCCGCTTCGAGGAGGAACGCGACCAGCTGCTGGCGGTCGCCTACCGGATGCTCGGCTCGGCCGCCGAGGCGGAGGACGCGGTGCAGGAGGCCTGGATACGGCTGCACCGGGCCGGCGGCGTCGGGATCGAGAACATGGCGGCCTGGCTGCGCACGGTGGTCTCCCGGCTCTGCCTCGACCAGCTGCGCACCCGCACCGCCCGGCGCGAGGAGCTGGTGGGCGAGCAGCTGGAGCCCAGGCGCGCCGCCGGCGCCGCCCCCGCCGGGCCGGAGCAGGAGGCGCTGCTGCTGGAGTCGGTCGGCCGCGCCCTGCTGGTGGTACTGGACCGGCTGGGCCCGGCCGAGCGGGTCGCCTTCGTGCTGCACGACCTCTTCGCCGTACCGTTCGAGCAGATCGCCCCGATCGTCGAGCGGTCCCCGGTCGCCACCAAGAAGCTCGCCAGCCGGGCCCGGCAGCGGGTGCGCGGGGTGCCGGCCGCGCCGCCGCGCGAGCTGGCCAGGCAGCGCCGGGTGGTGGCGGCCTTCCTGGCCGCCTCGCGCGGCGGCGACCTGCCCGCGCTGCTCGCCGTGCTGGCCCCCGACGTGCTGCGCCGGGCCGACCCGGCAGCACTGCCCGCCGGCGCCGCGCTGCAGGCCCGCGGGGCGCTGACGGTGGCCCGGGAGACCATGGTCTTCGGCCGGCGCGCCCGGTTCGCGGCGGCCGTCCTGGTGGACGGCGCGGTCGGCGCGGTGGTGGCGCCGCACGGGCGGCTGCGCCTGGTGCTCACCTTCACCGTGGTGGGCGAGCGGATCGCCGGCTACCAGGTGATCGCCGACCCGGCCCGGCTGCAGGGGCTGGAGCTGGCGCTGCTGGATCCGCCGGCCGCCCACCCGGTCGACCACGCCCCGGTGCACGGGTGACGGCGCTCCGGTGCACGGGTGACCCCTTCCTGACCGGGGGCGGTCACGCATAGGATCCCCGGCAACCGGAACCGGCCCCTCGCAGCCGCCCGGTCCGTCGCGGACACCCCGTCACCTCGCCTTGGAGGCCCCGCCCGTGGAGTACCCGGAGTACCGCAGCTACGACGCCGTGGGCCTGGCCGGCCTGGTCGCCGCCCGCGAGGTGACCGCCGCCGAACTGCTGGAGTGCGCGATCGCCCGGGCCGAAGCGGTCGGCGGCCGGCTCAACGCGATCGTCCGGCCGATGCACCAGCTCGCCCGGGCCCGCGCCGCCGAGCCGCTGACCGGGCCGTTCGCCGGGGTGCCGTTCCTGGTCAAGGACCTGCTGCAGGACTACGGCGGGCTGCCCACCGGCAGCGGCTGCCGGGCGCTGGCCGCCGCACCGGCCGCCGAACACAGCGAGGTGGTCCGCCGCTGGGAGGCGGCCGGGCTGGTGGTCTTCGGCAAGACCAACACCCCGGAGTTCGGCGCCAAGGGCATCACCGAGCCCGAGGCGAACGGCCCCACCCGCAACCCCTGGGACCTCGGCCGCACCCCGGGCGGCTCCTCCGGCGGCTCGGCGGCGGCCGTCGCCGCCGGCGTGGTGCCGATGGCGGGCGCCAACGACGGCGGCGGGTCGATCCGCATACCGGCCGCCTGCTGCGGGCTGTTCGGCCTCAAGCCGGGCCGCGGACTGGTCCCGGCCGGCCCCGCGGCTGCCGAGCACCTGATGGGCGCGGCCACCGACGGCGTGCTCAGCCGCAGCGTGCGCGACTCGGCGGCGATGCTGGACGTGCTCACCGCCGACCCCGACCCCGGCAGCCCCTTCCAGACCGCCCGCCCCGGCCTGCCCTACGCCGAACTGGCCCGCCGGGCCCCGCAGGGGCTGCGGATCGGGTTCACCACCCGCTCCCCGCTGGGCACCCCGGTCGACCCGCAGGCGGTGGCGGCGGTCGAGGACGCCGCCAAGCTGCTCAGCGGGCTCGGGCACCAGGTGGAGCCGGCCGCGACCGGCATCGACGAGCACCAGCTGGCCCTGGACTTCCTCGCCATGTGGTGCGTCCAACTGGCCCACACCGTCGACGAGGTGCGCCGCACCACCGGCGCCGGAGCGGACGGCTTCGAGCTGGACACCCACCTGCTGGCCGCCGCCGGCCGCGCGATGAGCGGTCCGCAGTACTACGCGACCTACCAGCGCTGGAACACCTACAACCGCGAACTGGCCGCCTTCCACGCCCGCTACGACCTGCTGCTCACCCCCACGCTGGCCCGCCCGCCGGTGCGGATCGGCGAGCTGGACACCCCGGCGCCGGTGCGCGCGGTGGCCCGGGTGCTGCACCGGCTGAACCTGCTGGGCCGGCTCGCCGGCACCAAGCCCTGGCAGCGCGCGGTGATCGCCAACCTCGCGGCCACCCCGTACACCCAACTGGCCAACGTCACCGGCCGCCCGGCCATGAGCGTGCCCACCTACCGCACCCCGGCGGGCCTGCCGCTCGGCGTCCAGTTCGTCGGCCCGCTGGGCAGCGAGGGCACCCTGCTGGCCCTCGCCGCCCAGCTGGAGGCCGAACGCCCCTGGGCCCACCTGGAGCCGGGCCTGTGACAGCGCGCCGGTCGGCCGACGCCGCACGGCCGGTCGACCGGCGCCCGGCTCACCGCGCCACGGGCTTGAGCAGCACGAAGTCCGCGCCGGCCGGGTCGAGGCAGACCGCCATCCGGCCGATGTCCAGGGCGTCCACCGGGCCCATCTGCACGCTGCCGCCGTGGGCGGTGACCGCGGCCACCGTGGCGTCGCAGTCCGCCACGGTGAAGACCGGGTGCCAGTAGGGCAGTCCGCCGGTGAGCGGCAGGTCGCCCGGTGCCAGCTCCAGCAGGCCGCCGAACATCCGCTCGGCGGGCAGACCGGCCGGGGTGAGCAGGGTGTAGCCGCCCTCGCCGCCGGGCATCGGCACGTCGCTGGTCTGCCAGCCGAACAGTCCGCCGTAGAACTGCCGGGCGGCGGCCGCGTCGGTGGTGTACAGCTCGGCCCAGCAGGGTGCGCCCGGCTCGTCGGTCACCTCCAGGCCCTTCACCGTGCCGGGCTGCCAGACGGCGAACTGTCCGCCCTGCGGGTCGGTCAGTTGGGCCGGCCGCCCCTCCGGCATCTCCTCGGGCGGCGCCATCCGGACGGAGCCGCCGGCCCGTCGGGCGGCCTCGGTGGTGGCCGCCACGTCGGGGGTGTGGAAGTAGACCATCCAGGCGGACCGGGCCCCCTGCTCGGTGAGCTTGCCGAGGCCGCCGACCAACCGGCCGCCCAGCTTGAGCATCCGGAAGTCGGAGTCGCCGAAGCCCTCGGCCTCCCAGCCGAAGACGGCGCCGTAGAAGGCGGCGGCGGCGTCCACGTCGGGGGCGCCGAGGTCGAACCAGCACGGCGAGCCGGGGACGAAGTCGGTGGTGAGCACGGCACTTCCCTTCACGGGTTCACGGGTGGGCGACAGCTCCGCTGCTGCCGCCCACCGTTGCACCCGGCACCGTCGATCGACCCGCCGACTCGCCGCACCCGCAGCAGAACTGACGTTTCGTCAGATCATCGCCCGGGCATCCCGGCGACCAGCGCGTGGCTGACCCGACACCGCCGCCTGCTCCCGGGGTTCGTCCCACAGCGCCACCTGCCGGGCCGCCACCAGGGCGCCGACCCGCTCCACCAGCTCCGCCACGGGCAACTCGCCCGGCCGCCGCCCGTCCCGCAGCCGCAGCGCCGCCGAGCCCACCGCGACCTCGCGCCGACCGATCACCGCCTGGTACGGCACCAGCCGGTGCGCCCGGATCCGCGCCCCGAGGCTGCCCTCCTCCGGCAGCACCAACTCGGCCCGCAGCCCGGCCGCCAGACAGCGCTCGACCAACTCGGCGGCGGCCGCCACCTCGTCCCCGCCGAGCGGCACCGCGACCAGCTGGACCGGCGCCAACCAGGCCGGGAAGGCCCCCGCGTGCTGCTCGATCAGGTGCGCCATCGCCCGCTCCACGCTGCCGATCACCGCCCGGTGCACCATCACCGGACGGTGCTTGGCACCGTCCGCACCGATGTAGTGCAGGTCGAACCGGGCCGGCTGGTGGAAGTCGACCTGGATGGTGGAGAGGGTGGCCTCCCGCCCGGCCGGGTCGACGATCTGCACGTCGATCTTGGGACCGTAGAAGGCGGCTTCGCCCTGCTCGCTCTGGTACTCGATGCCGGCCTCGTCCAGCGCTCCGACCAGGAGCTCACCGGCCCGCCGCCACATCTCCGGGTCCGCCACGTACTTGGCGCCCTCGCCGGGCAGCGAGAGCCGGTAGCGGGCGGCCTCGATGCCGAGCGCCCGGTAGGCCTCGCGGATCAGCCCGAGCGCGGCGCGGACCTCGTCGGCGACCTGGTCCAGGGTGCAGAAGATGTGCGCGTCGTTCAGCTGGATCGACCGGACCCGGGTCAGTCCGCCCAGCACGCCGGACCGCTCCGACCGGTACATGCCGCCCAACTCGGCCAGCCGCAGCGGCAGTTCCCGGTAGCTGCGGGAGCGGGAGCGGAACATCACCGCATGGTGCGGGCAGAGACTGGGCCGCAGCACCACCTCGTCGCCGCCCAGCTCCATCGGCGGGAACATGTCCTCCCGGTAGTGCGCCCAGTGCCCGGAGAGCTCGTACAGTTCGCGTTTGCCGAGCACCGGCGAGTAGACGTGGCGGTAGCCGGCGCGCCGCTCCACCTCGCGCACGTACTCCTCCAGCGCGTGCCGCACCGCAGCACCGGCCGGCAACCAGTAGGGCAGCCCGGCGCCGATCAGCGGATCGGTGTCGAACAGCTCCAACTCGCGGCCGAGCCTGCGGTGGTCGGGCAGCTGGTCGGCGGCGGCGTCGGACGGAAGCAGGTGGTGGTCACTCATGGCGGGCACTCCTCGTGATGGTGGAACGAGTGCCCGCACGACAAAGCCCCGGGGCACTCGCCCCGGGGCTTGATCGGACAGAAGCAGCTGTCAGCGCGCCGGGACGTGGTCCGGCGTCGTCGTGGCTGACGCAACAGCGTGCTTCTGGAAGCTCATGACTGCAGCGTAGCAGGCCGACGGTCGATCAGGCAGCGAAGATGATCAGAAGTCGAAGAAGCCGTCGTCCTCCTCGTAGACGTAGGTCCGCTCGATCACCCGCGGCTCGTCGTCGAGGAGTTCGCCGAGCAGCGCCCCGGCCGCCAGGCCCGCCACCCCGGCCCCGACCACCGCGGCGGTGCTGTGGCCGGACTGGCCGTAGCCCTGGCCCGGCCGGCCGTACCGGTCCTGGTCCTGCCCGTAGCCCGACTGTCCGTAGCCCGACTGCCCGTAGCCCGACTGCGCGGCGCCCGAGGGCACGTAGTACGGCGGCGGTGTGCTGCGCACCCGCTGGGCGCACGCGGCGCACGCCTGCACCGGCCGCGGCACGCCCCACTGCGGCGACCAGAGCACCTCGGCGCCGGCCGGCGGGTGGGCGGGATCGAAGAAGCAGGTCACGGTGACTCCCTGGATGGTCTCGTCCGGCGCACCGCCCCCGCGCGGCACGCTCCCGCTGCTCAGAACGCCGCAGCGGCACCGGCGGTTCCCCCGCGGTCGGGTCGTCCGGTCCCACCGCGCCGCCGGTACCGGGTAGCCTGCAGGACACCCGGGGCGGGGCAGCGGCACCGCCTCCGGCACACCGACAGGAGAGGCGGAGCCACCCCGATGACCGGCTGGCTGGCCGGCGGACTGCACTGGGACGGTGCCCGCCCCTTCCTCAAGGCCACCCGCGGCGAGCGGCAGGCCGCCCGCGAACTGACCGCCGGCGAGCGGATCAGCTGGCGGGTGAGCGGTCCCCGGCGCTGCGTGGGCGCCTGGCTCGGCAGCGCGGTCGGGCATCGCCCCTGCCCGCACCGCGCCGAGGTGGACCCCGCCGGCACCGGCAGCCAGTGCCCGGCCTGCCAGAGCGCCGACCTCGGGCTGCGACTGGCCCGCGACCAGATGCCGGACGACGGCCGCCGCTACCGGCTCTACCTGGCCTGGTTCGGCGCCTGCCTGCTGAAGGTCGGGCTGACCGCCGCCGAGCGCGGTACCAACCGCCTGGTCGAGCAGGGCGCGCTCGCCTTCACCTTCCTGGCCGGCGGTTCGCTCCCGGCGGTGCGGCGGGCCGAGTTGACGGTGTCGGCCAGCGGCCTGGCCCGGGAGCGCTACCCGGTGCGGACCAAGGTCGAGCGCTGGTGGCGGCTGCCGGACCAGCGCAGTGCGCAGGCCGAGCTGACCGCCGGGCGCCGCCGGGCGCTGGCGCTGCTGGCCGGCCACGACCTCGACCTCGCCCCGGACGAGCCACTGGTCGACCACCGCGCCCTCTTCGGCCTGACCGCCGACGCCCCGCCCGCCTACCGCGAGGTGGCCGCGCTCGCCGACGGCGCCACACTGACCGGCTCGCTGCGCGCCCCGATCGGCCGGCACCTCTTCCTGGACACCGCGACCGGCCCGCAGCCGCTGCTGCTGGACACCCGCCGGCTGACCGGCTGGCTGCTCGCCCCCGCCCAGGACGCCGAGTGCGCCGGCCTGCGGCTGGTCGACCGCCGCCGCCCGGAGGACCAGGGCAGCCAGCAGGCGCTCTTCTGACCGGCGCGAGCGCCCGGGCCGGGCACCTGGTCCGGGCACCTGGCCGAACGCCGTGCCGAGTCACCCGTCCCGGCCGGGCCCGACCCGCCTCCCCGCCCGATCCGGGACCGCGGCCTCTGGGCCCCGGGACGGCGGGCGCGCGAACGTGGCCGGTGACCGTCCTTCCGGCCTCCGAGGAGGTGGCCATCGTGCCCCGGCTCCAGCTCACCAAGCGCCCCGCCCAGTCCCGCCCGCGCCCGCCGCTCGACCTGCGCACCCCGTCCGGCCGCCCGCTCCCGTACTGAACCCCGGCCCCCGCCCCGCTTCCCCGCGCCGACCGGCCGGCCGCGCGTGACGATGGAACGGTCGTCCGTTGCGAGGAGGTTCGCCCGGTGATCGAAGCCGAGGACATCAGGGAGTGGCGCGGCCACCCGGTGCTCGACCAGCGCGGTCGACGGATCGGGCCGCTGGAGGCGCTCTACGTGGACACCCGCACCGACGCGCCCGCCTTCGCCACCGTGACCGTCGGCCTGCCCACCCGGCGCCGCCTGGTCTTCGTCCCGCTGGAGGGGGCCACGGTCGGACCGGGCTACCTCAAGGTCCACTACCCGCGCGGCCAGGTGCGCGGCGCCCCGTCGATCGACACCGACGGGGTGCTCGCCGCCGAGCAGGAGCCGGCCGTCTTCGCGCACTACGAACTCGCCTACGAGACCGGCGCGGCCGGCGAGCGCCGGCTGGCCCGGCCCTGAGCCCGCCCGATCCCGAGCAGGTCCGGCCCCGAGCGGGTCCGATCCCGAGCAGGTCCGGTCCCGAGGAGGTCCGCCATGACCACCGTCCTGTCGGCCGGCGCGCTGTCGGTCAGCGCCCTGCCGACCACCGCCGTGCTGATCACCGGCGCCTCGTCCGGGATCGGCCAGGCCACCGCCCAGCGGCTCACCCGCCGCCGCGAACTCACCGTCTACGCCACCGCCCGCCGCCCGGCCGCACTCACCGAGCTGGCCCAGGCGGGCGCCCGCACGCTGGCGCTGGACGTCACCGACGAGGCCTCGATGGCCGACGCCGTCGAGCGGGTCGAGCAGGCGCACGGCTCGGTCGGCGTGCTGGTGAACAACGCCGGCTACGGCGCGTACGGCACCGTCGAGGAGACCGACCTGGCCGAGGTGCGGCGCCAGTTCGAGACCAACCTGCTGGGTCCGGCCCGGCTCACCCAACTGGTGCTGCCGGGCATGCGGGCGGCGGGCCGCGGCCGGATCGTCAACGTCGGTTCGATGGGCGGGCGGCTGGTCTTCCCGGTCGGCGGCTACTACCACGCGAGCAAGTACGCGCTGGAGGCGCTGAGCGACGCGCTGCGGTTCGAGGTGGCGCCGTTCGGGATCCGGGTCAGCCTGATCGAGCCGGGACTGATCCGCACCGGATTCGGCGGCACGGCGGCCGGCACGCTGGCCGACTCGGCCGTGCCGACCGGCCCCTACGCGGCGCTGAACGGCACGATGGCGCAGCTGATGGCCCAGGGCTACCGCAACCGCCTGCTCGCCGCGCCGCCGGAGGCGGTGGCCCGGGTGATCGAGCACGCGGTGCTGGCCGGCCACCCGCGCACCCGTTACGTGGTCACCCCGGCGGCCCGGCTGCTCGTCCAGGTCCGCCGGCTGGCCGGCGCCCGCGCCTTCGACGCCCTGCTCCGCGCTCAGCTGCGCACCTGAGGGCGTCGGCGCGGCCGGAACCCGCGGTGGGGTGGCCCCGGCGCACCGCCGGAGCCACCCCACC
>NZ_JBNQTI010000242.1:0-9324 GCF_050325825.1 Kitasatospora sp. LaBMicrA B282 | reverse complement strand
TGGCGGCGGCCGGCCCGGCGGGGGCGTGCGCCGTGCCGCGCGGGCGGCCGGTCACGGTGGAGACGGCGGCGGTCGCGGCCAGCGCGGCCAGCGGCACGGCCGTGGAGCCGCCCGTGGTCTCGCGCCGGGAGACCACCGTGACGCTCATCGTGTGCCCGCCGAGCACCGCGGCCGGCAGCAGCGCCGCCCGGGCCCCGGCCGGGTGGGTGGCCACCGCGCCCAGCAGCAGGTCCAGCGAGCGGGCGGCCGCCATCGCCGCCGGCCCCGCCTTGGTGTGCTTCAGCGCCAGGTCGTACGCCCACACGGTGCCGGCCAGCGCGCCCGCGGTCACCCCGGCCGCCCTACCCGCGCAACTCGCCAGCGCCACCCCGGCCACGGTCAGACCGGCGGCGGCCGCCAGCGCGGCCGGCGGGCTGATCCGACCGGAGGGGATCGGGCGCGAGGGCCGCTCGGCGGCGTCCTCCGCCCGGTCCGCCCAGTCGTTGAGCGCCATGCCGGCCGGGTAGAGGCAGAGCGAGGCGCCCAGCGCCAGCGCGGTGCCCCGGTTCGGGCGCCGCCCGGTGGCCGCCGCGCCGGCCAGCGCGTCACCGGGGACGGTGAACAGGGCCGACACCCGCAGCAGTTCCGCCCAGGCGCCGAGCCGGCTCACCGGGTCCCCCGCAGCGTGGCGGCGAAGTCGAGCAGCGCCGCGTACTGCTCGGTCAGGCCGGCCGGGCCGCCGTCGGGGTCCTTGAAGTAGAAGGCCAGTTGCGGCGTCGGGCCGGCCAGGCCCGCCTCGTGACTGCGGGCCAGCAGCCGGGCCAGGTCCAGCACCAGCGGGGCGGCCAGCGCCGAGTCGCAGCCCTGCCAGATGGTCTGCAGCACCATCCGGGTGCCGAGGAAACCGTCGAAGGCAATGTGGTCCCAGGCGGTCTTCCAGTCGCCGAGCGCGGGGACGTCGTCGATGTGCACCTGCCCCTCGGGCACGGTGCCCAGGTTCTCCCGCAGCACCCGCGCCTTGCCCGCGTTCTTGGCGGCCGCGGCGGCCGGCTCGGCGAGCGCGGCACCGTCCCCGCCGCCCAGCAGGTTGGTCCCGGACCAGGCGCGCACGCTCAGCGCACGCTGCCGGAACATCGGCGCCAGCACGGCCCGCAGCAGCGTCTGGCCGGTCTTGCCGTCCCGGCCGGTGTACGGCAGGCCGCAACCCTCGGCCGCCGCCCGCAGCGCGGGGTGGTGCAGGCCGGCCGAGGGAGTGAAGTTGACGTAGGGACAGCCGGCCCGCAGCGCGGCCGCCGCGTACAGCGAGCTCGCGGGCAGCCGCTCGGCCCCGGGCGCCGGCACCGGCTCGGTGGAGGCCACGTTGACCACCACCGCGCGCGCCAACTGCTCGCGGCGCACGAACTCGACCAGGTCCGCGCGGAACGCCTCGATCAGTTCCTCGTCGCTGCGCCCGTCCCCGGGCAGCGGCCCGCCGGGGCGGATCCGCGCGTCGGCGGCGGCCAGCTCGTCGTGCACCGCGGCGGGCAGGTGGTAGGGCAGCACGCCCTCCGCCGCCAGCGCCTCGGCCCGCTTCGGCAGCGGGCTGTGGTCGACGTCGTGCCCGCCGAACACCAGCGAGGACAGAGCGGGCAGTCCGACCCCGGCGAAGTCCGGGGTCTCGGTCAGCAGGCCGGTCGACGGCTGCAGGCCGGCGACGACCGCCGCGCAGCCCGTGACCGCGGTGACGGCGACGGAGCCGCGGGCTCCGATGAACCAGACGCCCGTCCGGGGCCCGGACGGGCGTATGTCGGCGTGGGTGGGCATGGCCAGTCTCCTGAACAGTCGGCGCTCGGCCGCCCGGCGGTGCTCCCGGGTCGGCTGCGACGAAGGTAACGACACGAACGTCAACCAGCCTTGAGCCCTCTTTGAGCCGAGCTGGGCCGGCGTCCATGTCAAGCAGGACGCCGGCCCAGGGCGTTACTGGTTCAGCTGCACCAGCTGGCCGGCGCCGACACCGACGCCGTGGTTGGCGATGTAGATCTGGCCCTGCGGGCCGACCGCCAGGCCGGTCGGCATCGACAGCAGACCGCCGGTCGGGATCTCGGTCGAGGTGCCGGTGCTGGTGTTCACCTCGTACAGCGCACCCGGCGCCGGGCCGGTGGCACCGAAGCCACTGGTGAGCGAGAGCGCGTAGAGGTTGCCGTCGGGGGCCTGCGCCAGGTCGATCAGGTTGGTCAGGCCGCTGGCCACGAGCTGCGGGGCCTGGCCCGGCACCAGCCGCCAGATCCGGCCGGCGTTGGGCCGCATGCCGCCCATGTCGGAGACGTAGTACGAACCGTCGGTGCCCTTGATGACGGCGGTCGGCACGGACTGCGCCAGACCGGTGCTGGTCTGCTCCTCCGGCATCACGGTGTTGGTGCTGATGTTGCCGGCCCAGTCGACGTTGACCACGTCGTTGCCGGCCGCGTCGATCGCCACGAAACCGCCGTTCCCGTCACGCACGAAGCCGTACGGGTTGCTCTCCGGGCCCTGGCCGTCGGGGTTGTTCACGGTCTCGTAGTGGACCAGGTCGGCGATGGTCGTGCCGGTGGCGGTGTCCAGGATGGTGCCGAGCTGGGCACCGTTGGGGCCGAGCGCGGCCCGGGAGGTGTCCGTGCCGTCGTAGCCGGTGAGCACGGTGTAGCCGCCGAACCCGTCCGGGTAGGCCTGGATCGGGCCCGCGGCCTCGACCGGGCTGCCCGCGGGGCTGGGGACGGCCGCGGACGACGGCAGGTTCGAGGCCACCGTGCCCTGCCAGCCGTCGCTGCTCACCTTGTAGACGGCACCGGTCAGTGCGGCACAGGTTCCGGTGGCACAACCTGGCTGGCCCTGACCGGCCTCGGCGACCAGCAGCGAACCGTCGTGCAGGACGGTGATCTTCCGCGGGTTCTGCAGGTTCTGCGCAATGACCGAAAGGCTCGGCGTCGAAGTCGAGGCCTGCGCGGGCACCTCGGCCGCCAGCACACCGGCGACGGCCACGGCGACCAGCAGGGCCCCCTTCCAAGACCTGCGTGAGCTCGACATATCTCTCCCCTTGTCGTCGTGAGCTGTCGCAATCTGCCCCCGGCAACGGCTCGGGAGCGGCAGGAACTTCCGTCACGATAGGTGCGCCCCGTACCGGTGTCCCTGCTGTTCAAGCGGGCAATCCAGCCACTGCACCGGGGCTCCGGGGAGCCTTGAGCGGGCCTGGGCGGGGCCTCCGGGGATCGTGGATGTCCAACCGCGGGATTCCCGCAGTCGAACGCTTGTCCGTAAGTCGAAGACGCCTCCGTAAGTCGAACGGCAGAATCGAACTCGAACTGACATCCCATGCCCTCGCACACCACCGGCGGGGCTGTTCGGCGGGCGTGACGCCGTGTCGGCTTCTCAGACGCTTCGGTCGCTGTTTCCCGCCCCGGATCGGCCTGACCTGCACCTTCGCCCCGCTGCCGTTCAGTCGCTGCGCCGCCCCCTCGGTAGCTGACGGGCCGACACTGCCAGTGTGCTGACGTGGCCCTGACATTCCAACCCATACGAACAGCCCCCGATGTTGTCCGCGGACAACATCCTCCGACCCCGCCCGGCCATGTTGTCCGCGGACAACATCCGGCTCCACGGCGACCCTGCCGTGTTGTCCGCGGACAACATCCGCGAGCCCGCCTCCACCCCGCGCGGTCGATGTTGTCCGCGGACAACATCCCGAAGACTGCTCCCGCCCCGCCCCTGCCCCGCCCGTCGTGTTGTCCGCGGACAACACACCTGGAACCGCCCCCTCCGCATCCCCGATGTTGTCCGCGGACAACATCCCCCCATGCTCCCCCGACTTCCGCCCGATGTTGTCCGCGGACAACACGCCCCGCCTTCCCCCGCACCCCCGGATGTTGTCCGCGGACAACATCCGCCCGCACCCCTCTCCGATGTTGTCCGCGGACAACATTCCGGCGGCCACCCCGCCCGCGCCCTCAGCCGAGCAGCGTCAGGTCCAGCCCCCGCACCCGCTCCGGGTCCGTGATGATCCCGATCTCGACGATCATCTCGTTCACGATCTCGAAGGTCAGCACCCGGCACTCCTCCTCCCCCTGCGCGGCCACCACCCCGGGCCGCCCGTCCACCAGCGCCGGCCGCGCGATTCTGGCGATCCGCGCGAACGACGCCGCGTTCCCGGCCACCGCGCTCGCCCCGCGGACCAGGTTCGGCGCGGCATCGGAGCGCACCACGACATCGGTGTCGAGCACCGCCAGCAGCGCCTCGACGTCGGCGTTCAGCGCCGCCGCGAGGAAGGCCTCCACCACCTGACGTCGTACCACCGGATCCCCGTCCCGATCCGGCGCCCCGCCCCGGACCCGCCGCTGGGTGCGGTCGAGCAGCTCCCGCGTCTCGGCCGGCGTGCGGCCCACGATGCCGGCGACCTCCTCGAGCGGCACCCCGAACATGTCGTGCAGCACCAGCACCAGCCGCTCGGCCGGCGCCAGCGACTCCAGCACCACCAGCAGCGCAAGGCCGGCCGAGTCCGCGGCCTCACCCGCCACCGCCACGCCCGTGCCACCGGCACTGGCACTGGCACTGGCACTGGCACCGCCCGAGTCCGTGCCAGCCGAGCCCGCACCCTCACCACCGGCCACCTCACCACCGGCCACCTCGCCCGGCGGGCTCCCGTCCGCCCCACCGGGCCCGGGCTGCCCGCCCGCCACCTCCAGGCCGGCGGCGCGCCGCGCCCGCCGCGCCCGGAGCGCGTCCACGCAGACGCGACCGACCAGCATCGTCAGCCACCCGGTCAGCTGCTCGTCGGCAGCCGGTCGGGTGAGGCGGCGCCGGGCCTCCAGCAGGGCCTCGTCGGCCGCCCGGGTCGGGCCGAGCATCTGCTGGGCCAGCGCCAGCAGCCGGTCGTGGTGCCGGTCGAATCGTTCCGTCAGGAAGTGCTGCTCATCCATTGGCTTCATCCTCAGTCGCGTCGGGTCTGACGGAATGTCGAAGAAGACCTGGCTGCTGTGACAGACCCGCCGGAAGAAGCACCTCGTATCCGCCCGCGGGCGCCGCGTCAGCGACACAGCGATCCCAGGTCGTTCCCCGGAGTCAGTGCCTTGAGCCCTGTGGCAAGGGTGTCCAGTGAAAGGCGCTGCGCCTGTGCCGGGCCCGAGCACGGATCGAGCGAATCAGAGGTGCGGTGGTGTCTGGTGGTCGTCAGCTGGTCGATGGATCCGGTGCGGACGGTCGGGGGTGGAGACGTGCCCATGGACACGGGTGTGGTGGTGCTCTCGCAGGAAGGCAGCAGCGCGGACTTCCTGCTCGCGTGGCGGGACGAGGCGCTGGCCGCGGCCCCGATCGAGCTGGTGCCGCTGCACGACCTGGTGGTCTCGGGCACTCCGCGCACGGCCGGCGAGGACCCCGCGTACGTCGAGGCACTCGCCTCGCTGGACGCCGAGTTGCCGCCGATCCTGGTGCACCGCGCGACGATGACGGTGGTCGACGGCGTGCACCGGCTGCGGGCGGCCTCGGTCCGTGGACGCGACCGGATCGCCGCCCGGTTCTTCGAAGGGGCGGAGGAGGACGCGGTCCTGCTCTCGGTCGCGATGAACGTCGCGCACGGGCGGCCGCTCTCGCTCCGGGACCGCGCGGTGGCGGCCGAGCAGATCTTCGCCATCCGCCCGCACTGGTCGGACCGGGCGGTCGCGGCGATCGCCGGGCTCTCGGCGAAGAAGGTCTCGGAGATCCGGCTGGCGGCGATCACGGGCGTGCCGCCGCAGGAGCGCCGGATCGGCCTGGACGGCCGGGCCCGGCCGCTGAACTCCGCGCAGGGCCGGGAGCTCGCCGGTCGGCTGATCATGGACGACCCCAGCGCCTCGCTGCGCACCATCGCCCGCAAGGCGGGCATCTCGCCGACCACGGTGGCCGACGTGCGCGACCGCGTGCTGCGCGGCGACGACCCGGTCCCGCCCGGCCAGCGCCGCCGCTCCGACCCGGGGGCCCGGCCGGCCCCGCGGGCGCGCGGGGTACGGGGGGCGATGTCGACGGGGCCGTCGGCCCAGGTGCTGCTGGCTTCGGTGGACGCGCTCCGCCGCGACCCCTCGCTGCGGCTCAACGACACCGGCCGCACCGTGCTGCGCATGCTCGACGCGGGGGCACTGGCCGTCCGCAGCCGGGAGCTGATCCTCTCCGGCGTGCCGGCCCACTGCCGCGCGCAGCTCGCGGAGCTGATGCACGGTTACGCCGAACTCTGGCGCGTGCTGGCCACCGAGCTCCAGGACAACCCCGCCCCCAGCGTCCTCGCGGGCTAGCAGCCGCCCCGGAATGTTGTCCGCGGACAACATTCCTCCCGCCACGGCCTCACCCTCGATGTTGTCCGCGGACAACATCTCTCCCCCTCGGCCGGCTCAGCCTTGCCCTCCCGTGTTGTCCGCGGACAACATTCCTGCGCCCGCCCTCACCCCGCCCGTCGTGTTGTCCGCGGACAACACACCTGGAACCAACCCCTCCACATCCTCAATGTTGTCCGCGGACAACATCCCCCCCACCCTCCCCCGACTCCCGCCCGATGTTGTCCGCGGACAACACGCCCCGCCTTCCCCCGCACCCCCGGATGTTGTCCGCGGACAACATCCGCCCGCACCCCACCCACCTCCCCCTGACCCCACATCAGACCCCAAACCGCCCAAATCACCCCATCCAGACGGCATGTCATTTCCCGAAGTTACTTGAACGCCCCTCACCGGTTAGTAAACTCCCCCCATGGCCACCCCCAGCGCCCCGGCAGACCGGGACAAGGTAGTTACCAAAATCCCCCCTCAGCTGCGCCGCGAACTGAAGATCCGCGCCGCCACCGTGGGAATCGACATCCAGGACGCCGTCACCGAGGGCATCAAGGCCTGGAGCAGCGCCGCCAAGCCGCTCGACCTGATCGACACCACCGGCAGCGAGTCCTTCTCCACCTACGTCCCCACCACGTTGCTGGCCCGCTTCCGGGGCGACTGCTCCGAGCTCAAGATCCCCTACAACCAGGGGGTCGCCCAGTCGATCCGGCTCTGGCTCGACGCGCACCCGCTGCCCCAGCGCGCCCGCCGCGCCACCGGGGCCCGCCGGATCGCCCTCGGCAACCAGAAGGGCGGGGTGGGCAAGACCGCGATCACCGCGGGGCTCGGCCAGGCGCTGGCCGAGCAGGGCTTCCGGGTCTGCCTGATCGACTTCGACCCGCAGGGCCACCTGACCAAGCAGCTCGGCCACGAGCACCTGCCGCTCAAGGGCGACAGCCTGCTCAAGCACATGGTCGGCGAGCGCCAGGGCGAACTGACCGAGCTGCTGCTCCCGGTCGACGGGGAGGCCTTCGGCGGCCGGCTCTTCCTGTTGCCGGCCTGCACCGACGGGTTCCTGCTCGACGCCAAGCTGGTGACCTCCCGTGAGGTGCGGGTCAAGGAGACCGCGCTGGAGAAGGCCCTGGCGGCGATCGAGAAGGACTTCGACTTCGTGCTGGTCGACTGCCCGCCGTCGTTGGGGTACGCGATGGACAACGCCCTCTACTACGTGCGCACCCGGGACGGCGAGGAGACCGGCGGCTCCGGCATCCTCATCCCTGTTCAGGCCGAGGACTCCTCCGCGGACGCCTACGAGCTGCTGCGCGAGCAGATCGACGCCCTCTGCGACGACCTCGGCATCGACATCAGCGACCTCGGGTTCATCGTCAACCTCTACGACTCGCGCAAGGGGTACGTGGTCACCTCCTCGCTGGACGGCTGGCGGTCGATCGGCACACCGGAGGTCATCGCCGTGGTCCACGAACTCAAGGACCAGCGTGAGGCGGTCCGCCAGAAGACCCCGCTGCTCGTCTACGCCCCGGACGGCGAGCAGGCCGAGACGATGCGCCAGATCGCCAGGAGGATCGCAGCATGACCCGAGTAGCAGACCGCGTGGGCGCCGGCGCCTTCGGCGGGCTCCCCCGCTCGCCCCGCAGCGAGCGCGGGCGGGCCAAGGCCGTCGCCGAGGGCACCATCCCGGACTACGAGCTGCAGCGGCTCGCCCTCGACCGGGTGGCCCCCTGCCCGATGAACCCGCGCCGCAACTTCGGCACCGACGAGCAGAAGACCGAGTTCGGCAACAGCATCGCCCGCAAGCAGACCACGGCCTGCGTCGCGGTGACCCGGGAGGCCTACCTCAAGCTCTGGCCCAAGCACGTCCAGGTGATCGCGGAGCAGGCCGAACACGTGCTGCTCAACGGCGAGCGCCGGTACCGCTCGGCCCTGCACGTCGGGCTCGACGCCCTCGACTTCGTGGTGCGCGACGACCTGGCGGCCAGCCGGGCCGACTTCCTCGACTACCTCATGATCGAGAACGAGGAGCGCTCGGACTTCGACGTCATCGAGCGGGCCCGCGGCCTCAAGCAGCTGCTCGAAGCCTGCGACGGCAACGCGGCCGAGGTCGCCCGCCGCCGCGGCAAGGACCGCTCCTGGGTGGGCAACCAGATCGCGCTGCTCACCCTCCCGTACGCCGTCCAGGCCGCCCTGGCCTCCGGCGAACTCGCCGAACGCTACGGCCGCCGGCTGGCCCGCACCCTCAAGGAACAGCCGCACCTCGACGCCGACGCCCTCCTCGATCTCGCCGAACAGTTCAAGGACGAGGAGCGCACCCAGCGCGCCCAGGACCGCAGCCTGCGCGAGCTCGCCAAGACGGCCGTGTTGTCCGCGGACAACATCCCCACCCCGGTCCCGGCACAGGCCTCCCTCGCCACCAACCCGGAGCCTCCCGTGTTGTCCGCGGACAACATTTCTGCCGCCTCGGGCGGCTCGTCCCCGATGTTGTCCACGGACAACATCTCGGACCCCGTCCCCGCTCCCACCTCTCCCGTCGTGTTGTCCGCGGACAACACACCTGGAACTGCCCCTTCCGTATCCCCGATGTTGTCCGCGGACAACATCGACGCCCCCACCCCTCACCCCTCGATGTTGTCCGCGGACAACATCCCGACTCCCCCAGCCGCCTCCTCCCCCACCTCCACCCGCGCCCGCGCCCGCGACTTGGTCCGCGCCCTCGGCCGAACCGCCGCCGAGCGCGCCGCCGTCCTCCGCGAGGGCAGCACCCCGGAGGAGCTCGCCGCCCTCATCACCGAACTCACCACCGGCAGCTGACCCTCCTCACCCCACCCCGGCCCGCACCCGAGCCACCACCCCGGCTCAGGTGCGGGCCTTCCTCATGTTGTCCGCGGACAACATCTCTCCCCGCTCGGGCGGCTCAGCCCCGCCCTCCCGTGTTGTCCGCGGACAACATTCGCCCCCTCTTCGCCCTCACCCTCGATGTTGTCCGCGGACAACATCCCCGCGCCCACCCCCACTCCACCCGTCGTGTTGTCCGCGGACAACACAC
>NZ_JBNQTI010000241.1:0-9394 GCF_050325825.1 Kitasatospora sp. LaBMicrA B282 | reverse complement strand
CGCGCACGAGCCGGCGGGGGCGCGCCGGGCGGGGCGGGGCGCCAGGTCGGCGCGCAGCCCGGTCCGCCGGTGCCGGAGGCGGCCCCGCTGCCCACGCCCGACCAGTCGGCCGTCTAGGGCGGCGGGTCTCAGGGTCGTTCGGCGCAGCGCCCGAGCGTGTAGCACAGCGTCGGCGCACGCCCGGAGCGCCGCACCCGAGGCACACTCTTTCGACTGAACCTCGGAGGCCGACCGCTACCGTGCCGCGGACCCCGCCGCAATGCTGTGGCCATGACGGAAAGCCCGGAGAACGTCCCCGCGTACCGCACCATCCGGATGTCGCCGCCGCACGCGCCGGTGGCGGCCCTGGCCGACCTGGAGGCCTGGCAGGCCCGGGACCCGTACCCGGAGGTGCGCGGCGCCGGCCCGGCGTTCGGCATCGCCTACGAGCTGGAGCACGGCGGCTGGCGGCTGCGCCCGCACTTCGGCGACCCGGATCCGCAGGACGCCCGGGACAGCCTGGCGGGGTACTTCCGCAGCGAGGCCCACGAGGCGGAGCAGGCCGGCGACGACACCCGGAAGGCCGCCCTGCTGGCCGCCGCCGAGCGGCTCGACTGGGAGCCGATCGACGAGGTGACCGTGCTCGGCACCCGCCACCGGGTGGTGCGCTGCGAGCGCTTCATCCGCACCGGCCCCGACGGCCCGGAGCCGCCCCGCCCGAGCGACCCGGACCCCTGTCCGCCCGGCCTCTCCCACCGCGAGCCGGACCCGGCCGACGGCTTCGTGATCGACCCGATCGCGGTGACCGGGCTGTCCGAGGGGATCCTCAAGCTCGAACTGCTCGGCCTGGTCCACCCGGTCGGCCCGATCGACCGCGAGGTCAAGGAGGACGGCATCCAGGCCGCCCACAGCCACCCGGGCGGGGTGCTGCTGCCGCCGGTCTTCATGGTCGCCGAACGGACCGCCTTCGGCTGGCAGCCCAGCACGGCGGCGGTCGCCAAGACGCCGCAGGACGCCCGCGACTCGATCACCTTCGCGCTGCGGGTGATGGACCCGGTGCGGCGGGCCCTCGGCACCGAGCAGCGCGCCGAGTACCTGCGGGCCGCCGAGGAGCTCGACCGGACCCGGGCGGACAGCCTCGACGTGGCCGGCCGGCACCTACGGGTGGTCCGGGTCGAACGGCTGGTCCGGATCGGCCCGGACGGCCCCGAGGGCCCGCGCCGCTCCGACCACAGCACGCAGCCGCCGTTCCGGGTGCACGACCAGCAACTGCGGGCCCAGGGCCTGATCCCCGACGACGAGGACGAAGAACGGCCGCTGGAACTCACCCCCGAGATGGAGGAGATGAACCGCCTGATGGAAGCGGAGTCCGAACGCCGCCGCAAGCTGCTCGCCGAGCACGAACAGCGCCACCGAGGCCGCCCGCGCAAGGCGAAGAAGAGCAGGCGGCGGTAGCGGCGACTCGGGCCGCTCAGGACGGGGCGCGGCCGATCTCCAGTAGCTGGAGGGCGAGTTGGACGCCCTCGCGGCCCAGGCCGTGGCGGTAGAGCTGGAGCAGTTCGTTCTCCTTGGTCAGCTCGGTGCCGGGCAGGCCGTGCGCGCGGCGCAGCGCCTCGATGGCCGCGACCAGCTCGGTGCGCCGCCGGACGATCAGGATCAGCGACCGGTCGAGCGTGGCGAGCTCCCGCTCGAGCGCGGTGAGTTCGTCCTGCCGCTCGGCGGCGCGAGTCGGAACGGTGGTCGACATGTCAGGCCTCGGCCTTCTGCGGGGTCCCGCGGTGGGTCGGTGCGCTGCGGGGCGGTTCGGACCGCTGCTGGGCCCGGGCCAGCAGCAGCGCAGCACCGGCCGCCAGAGCGGCCGCGCCCAGCGACCACCAGAAGGTGTCGGTGTAGGCCGCCAGTTGCCGGCCGGTGCTGTCCCCCGCGCCGTCCAGGCCGTTCTGCAGCACCGCCACGAAGACCGCGGTGGCCACCGAACCGCCCAGCCGTTGCAGCATGTTGAGCTGTGGTGAGGCGTCACCGAGCTGCGCCGGGTCGAGGGCCCGGAAGGCGGAGGTCATCGCCGGCATCACCGAGAGCCCCGCGCCGAAGCCGGAGACCAGCATGGCCGAGCCGATCACCGGGTACGGGGTGTCCACCCGGAGCAGCACGAACGGCACCGCGGCGGCCAGGCTCAGCGCGGCCCCGAGGAAGGCGGTGCGCCCGCCGCCGAGCCGCTCCACCGCCCGCCCGGAGAGCCAGGTGGCCGCGGCCGCCCCGGCGCTCGCCGGCAGCAGCAGCGCCCCGGTGGTGACCGGGTCGGCGTGCCGGACGCTCTGGAAGTACAGCGGCATCAACACCATGCCCGCGTACATCCCCATCGAGAGGAAGAGCGTGGTGAGCGAGGCCGCGCGGAACACCGGGTCACGGTAGAGGCGCAGGTCGAACAGCGGGTGCGCGGTGCGCAGCGTGCGCAGTACGAAGAGCACCAGCAGCAGCCCGCCGCCCAGCAGCGCGAGCAGCGCGCCCGCCGAGGTGTGCCGGCCGACGCCGCCGAGCCCGTAGGTCAGGGCGACCATGCTGGCGGAGATCGCCGCCAGCCCCACCGGGTCGAGCGGCGCCGCCTGCTGCGGACGGTCGGGGCGCAGCAGGCGCAGCGCGCAGAGCGCCGCCAGCAGGCCGACCGGCAGGTTGACGAAGAAGATCCACCGCCAGTTCGCGTAGTGCAGCAGCAGACCGCCGGCGAACGGCCCGAAGACCGGCGCGAGCACGATCGGGACCCCGACCACCGACATCACCCGGGCCAGGTTCCGCGGTCCCGCCGCCCGGGCCAGGATGATCTGCCCGATCGGCATGATCATCCCGCCGCCGAGGCCCTGCAGCACCCGGAAGGCGATCAGCTGCCCGGCGCTCTGGGCGACCCCGCAGAGCGCCGAGGCCGCCGTGAAGAGCAGCACCGCGAAGAGGTAGCTGCGCTGCGCCCCGAAGCGGCGGGCCGCCCAGCCGGAGGCCGGGATCGCCGCGGCGACCGCGAGCAGGTAGGCGGTCACCACCCACTGGATGGTGTCCAGCGAGGTGACCAGCCCGGCGGCCAGCGCCTTGAGGGCCACGTTGACCACGGTCGAGTCGAGGAAGGACATGGTCGCACCGAGGATCACCACGGTGGCGGCCTTCCAGACCTCCGGACTGAGCCCCGGGGTGGCGGGTGCGGCCGGAGCCGCCTCGGTGCGCCCGCTCATGCCGCCACCGCCCCGCCGGGGCGCAGCGCCGGCCGCAGTCTCCGCAGCCAGTCGTCCACGGCCCCGGCCGCCGTGCCGGCCTCGGTCTCCAGCATGGTGAAGTGGTCGCCGCCGACCGTCACCGCGGTGTGCGGCAGCGGCCAGGCGGCGTGGTGCTCCCCGGTCAGCGAGCGCTCGGCCCGCACCAGCAGGGTCGGGGCCTGGCCCGCGGCCGGGGTCCAGCCGTGGAAGTGGGCGAAGTAGCCGCCCATCGCGGTCAACCGGTCCTCGGTGGTCCAGCCGAACTCCTCCTCCCGCTCGAACATGGCGCGCACCATCCGGGCCCGGAAGGCGGGGGCGGCGGCGTCGGCCGGCAGGAAGGTGTCCAGCAGGACCAGGCCGGTCGCCGGGTGGCCGAGTTCGGCCAGCCGGGCCGCCACCTCGTGCGCCGGCCAGCCGCCGGAGGAGTAGCCGGCCAGGGCGAACGGCGCGCCGTCGGTGGCCCGCAGGACCGACCGGGCGACCAGCTCGACCAGTGCCGTAGCGCTCGAAGGCAGCCGCTCGCCCGCCAGGTAGCCGGGCAGCGCCAGGGCGGAGACCCGGCGGCGCCGGCCGAAGCCGGCCGCGAAGCGGGCGTACTGGTGCGGGCTGGACATCGCGGTCAGCGAGGGCAGGCAGATCAGCTCCGGCTGTGCGGGCCCGTCGGCGAGCCGGACCGGGTCGAGCAGCGGCTGCTCCTGGCCCACCGCGGTCGCCGCGAAGGCCGGCCGCAGACTGGCTGCGACCATCAGCAGGTCGGTCGCCGCCACCACCTTGCCGTCGGCGCAGGCCTGCCGGTAGAGCGCACCGATGGTGTTGCCCGGCTCCGCCGCGGCCACCGGCTGCTGCCGGCCGGCCAGTTCGGCCCGCAGGTGCTCGGCCAGCAGGCGCGGGGTCGGGTGGTCGAACACGGCCATGGCACCGAGGGTGAGCCCGGTGGCGGTGTTCAGCCGGTTGCGCAGCCGGACCGAGGTCAGCGAGTCGAACCCGAGCTCCAGGAAGCGTAGTTCGGGGTCGACCTGCTCGGCACCGGGGTAGCCGAGGACGGCGGCGGCCTGGACCCGGACCAGGGTGAGTGGATCGGTCGGGTCGACGGCGGGCGCGGCGCCGCGAGCGACCGGCTCGGGGGCGACGGGCACCAGCTCGGCGAGCAGCGGCGGCAGGCCCTCCTCGCGGGCCTGGGTGCGCAGGGCGGGCAGGTCGAGGCGCATCGGGACCAACACCGCATCCCCCACCCCACGCGCCGCATCGAACAACGCCAAACCCTCAGCCGTCCCCAACCCCACCATCCCACCCCGAGCAATCCGCTCCACCCCCACCACATCCAACCCCGCCGTCATCCCCGAACGCTCCGCCCACAACCCCCACGCCAACGACAACCCAGCCAAACCCTGAGCCCGACGCCACTCCACAAACGCATCCACAAACGCATTCGCCGCCGCATACGCCCCCTGACCCGGCGCACCCAACACCCCCGACGCCGACGAGAACACCACAAACACCTCAAGATCCAAACCAGCCGTCAACTCATGCAGATTCACCAACCCCTCCACCTTCGCCCGCAACACCCGAGCCAAGGTTTCCTCCGTCAACCCCTCAACCACCCCATCCCCCAACACCCCCGCCGCATGCACCACACCCACCAACCGCCCCTCCACCCCCGCCAACACCCCAGCCAAAGCCGCCCGATCACCCACATCACAAGACGCCACCCCCACCCACTCCGCACCCAACCCCACCAACTCACCCCGCACCTCATCCACCACACCCGCATCCACCCGGCGCGACACCAACAACACCCGACGCACCCCCAACACCCCCACCACATGCCGCGCCACCGCCCGACCCAACACCCCCAACCCACCCGTCACCACCACCGTCCCACCCGAACAGAACACCCCACCCCCACCTGACCCCACCGCCACCCGCACCAACCGCGGCACAAACACCCCACCCCCACGCACCACCACCTGCGACTCCACCCCAACCCCAGCAACCACTCCCGCATCCACCACCACCCCACACTCCACATCCACCAACCCAAACCGCCCCGGATGCTCCGACTGCGCCGACCGCACCAACCCCCACACCGCCGCCCCCACCGCATCCGGACCACCCACCAACCCAAACCCCACCGCACCCCGCGTCACAAACACCACCCGACCACCACCAGCCAGCACCCGCCGCACCACACCCAACACCCCACCCAAAACCCCCAACACCCCACCCGACACATCAACCTCCACCACCTCAACATCCCCCACCACACCCCCACCACCAATCACCCCACCACCAACCACCCCAACCTCCCGCCACTCCACCCGGAACAACGCGTCCCGGATGGCGAGTTGGTCCACCGCCAGCGGACGCAGCAACAGCGAGTCGACGGAGGCGACCAGGGCGCCGCTCTCGTCGCGCGCGGTGAGCGCGACGGCGTCCGGCCCGGCCGGCGCGATCGCCACCCGGAGTGTGGCTGCGCCCGCCTGGTGGAGCGAGACGCCGGTCCAGGCGAAGGGCAGCCGCACGCCGTCACCGTCCAGGAAGGAGCCGAGACCGATCGCGTGCAGGGCGGCGTCCAGCAGCGCCGGGTGCACGCCGAACCGGCCGGCCGCCGCGCCGTCACCATCCAGCCGCACCTCCGCGAACACCTCCGCACCCCGCCGCCAGGCCGCCCGCAACCCCCGGAACGCCGGACCGTACGCCAGACCGGCGTCGGCCAGCCCCTGGTAGAAGTCGCCCAGCTCCAGCGGCTCGGCGCCCACCGGCGGCCAGCTCTTGTCACCGGCCACCGTGGGTGCCGGCGCCGGGGCCAGCGTCCCGGCGGCGTGCCGGACCCACTCCCCTTCCCCCGTCCGGGCGTAGACGGCGAGGGCGCGCCGGCCGCGGGGGTCGGCCGGGTCGAGGGAGAGTTGCAGCTGCACCGCCCCGGAGGCGGGCAGCACCAGCGGAGTCTCCAGGGTCAGCTCCTCGATCCGCTGACAGCCGGTCTGCCGCCCGGCCTGCAGGGCGAGTTCGACGAAGGCCGTGCCGGGCAGCAGCACCGTGCCGTGCACCGCGTGGTCGGCCAGCCAGCCGTGCGAGCGCAGTGACAGCCGCCCGGTGAGCACGGTGCCGGCCGAGCCGGCGAGCGGGACGGCGGCGCCGAGCAGCGGGTGGCCCACCGCCTCGACCCCGGCGGCCGCGACGTCACCCGGCGCGGTGCCCCCGGCCAGCCAGTACCGCTCGCGCTGGAACGGGTAGGTCGGCAGCTCCACCCGGTCGGCGCCGGGGTAGACGCGGTCCCAGTCCACCGCGACGCCGCGGACGTACGCCTCGGCCAGCGCGCTCATGAACCGCAGGGCGCCACCGTCGCCGCGGCGCAGCGTGCCCGAGGCGGGGGCGTCGAGGCCGGGCGCCAGCACGGGGTGCGGGCTGACCTCGATGAAGGCGTGGTCCTGCCGGGCCAGTTCGGCGGCCGCGTCGGCGAACCGCACCGTCCGGCGCAGGTTCCGGTACCAGTAGCCGCCGTCCAGCTCCGGCCCCGCCAGCCACTCCCCGGTCACCGTGGAGAGGAAGGGGACGTCCACCTCGACCGGGTCCAGTCCGGCCAGCAGCTGCGCCAGCTCGTCCTCGATCGTGGCCACCTGTGCAGAGTGCGAGGCGTAGTCCACCGGCACCCGGCGGGCTCCCTCGACCCGATCCAGCAGTTCCTCCAGCGCCGCCACCCCGCCGGAGACCACCACCGACCGCGGGCCGTTCACGGCAGCCACCGAGAGGTCCTCGCCCAACCGCCCCGCGCCCAGCAACTCCTCGACCTCGGCGGCCCCCAGCGGCACCGCCGCCATCCCGCCGCGGCCAGACAGCCGCTCGGCGATCGCCCGCGAGCGCAGCGCCACCACCCGCGCCCCGTCCGCCAGCGAGAGCCCGCCGGCCACCACCGCGGCCGCGATCTCCCCCTGCGAGTGACCCACCACCGCGGCCGGCTCCACGCCGAACGAGCGCCACAGTGCCGCCAGCGACACCATCACCGCCCAGAGCGCCGGCTGCACCACGTCCACCCGGCCCAGGGCCGCCTCGTCGTCCAGCACCTCGAACAACGACCAGGGCACGAACGGCGACAGTGCCCGGTCGCACTCCGCCAGCCGCTCCGCGAAGACCGGGGAGACCTGCGCCAGCTCCACGGCCATGCCCACCCACTGCGCCCCCTGCCCGGGGAAGACGAACACCGGCTTGCGGGCGCTCCGGGCGGCCCCGGTGACCACGTGCTCCACCGGCTCGCCGGCGGCCAGGGCGCGCAGGCCGGTGCGGAAGGCGTCCAGGTCGGCGGCGACCACGGCGGCCCGGTGCTCGAAGGCGGCCCGGCCGGTGGCCAGCGAGCGGCCCAGGTCGGCGGCCGAGAGTTCGGTCTGTGCCGTCAGGTGGTCGGCGAGCTGCCGGGCCTGGGCCCGCAGGCCGTCGGCGGACCGGGCGGAGAGCAGCCAGGGCAGCACCTCGCCGGCGGGCAGCGGGGCCGGGGCGACCGGGGTGGTCGCCAGGGCCTCGGGTGCCTGTTCCACGATCACGTGCGCGTTGGTGCCGCTGATCCCGAAGGAGGAGACGGCGGCCCGGCGCGGCCGGTCGGTGCGCGGCCAGGGCCGGGCCTCGGTGAGCAGCTCGACCGCGCCGGAGGCCCAGTCCACGTGCGGGGTCGGCTGGTCCACGTGCAGCGTCTTCGGCAGCAGGCCGTGCCGGATCGCCTGGACCGTCTTGATGATGCCGCCGACACCGGCGGCGGCCTGGGTGTGGCCGATGTTCGACTTCAGCGAGCCGAGCCAGAGCGGCCGGTCGGCCGGCCGTTCCCGGCCGTAGGTGGCGAGCAGCGCCTGGGCCTCGATCGGGTCGCCGAGCCTGGTGCCCGTGCCGTGCGCCTCGACCAGGTCGACCTGGTCGGAGCCGAGCCCCGCCTGGGCCAGCGCCGCGCGGATCACCCGCTGCTGGGCGGGTCCGTTGGGCGCGGTCAGCCCGTTGCTGGCACCGTCCTGGTTGACCGCCGAGCCGCGGATCACCGCGAGCACCTGGTGCCCGTTGCGCCGGGCGTCGCTGAGGCGCTCCAGCAGCAGCAGGCCCACCCCCTCGCCCCAGCCGGTGCCGTCGGCGGCGGCCGCGAAGGACTTGCAGCGGCCGTCGGTGGCCAGCCCGCGCTGGAGCGAGAACTCCACGAAGGTGGTGGGCGTGGCCATCACGGTGACGCCACCGGCCAGCGCCAGCGAACACTCGCCCTGGCGCAGCGCCTGCGCGGCCAGGTGCACGGTGACCAGCGAGGAGGAGCAGGCGGTGTCGACCGTGACGGCCGGTCCCTCCAGGCCGAGCGCGTAGGAGACCCGGCCGGAGAGCACGCTGCCGGCGTTGCCGGTGCTGAGGTAGCCGTCCACGCCTTCGGGCAGTTCGCCGAGGCCGGACGCGTAGTCGTGGTACATGATGCCGGCGAAGACGCCGGTGCTGCTGCCCCGGACGGCGGTCGGGTCCACCCCGGCGTGCTCGAAGGCCTCCCAGGCGGTCTCCAGCAGCAGCCGCTGCTGCGGGTCCATCGCCAGCGCCTCGACCGGCGAGATGCCAAAGAAGCCCGCGTCGAACTCCGCCGCGTCGTAGAGGAAACCGCCCTCCCGGACGTAGGAGCGGCCCGGCGCGTCCGGGTCGGCGTCGAAGAGGCCGTCCAGGTCCCAGCCGCGGTCCTCCGGGAAGGCGCCGATGCCGTCCCGCCCGGTGGCCACCAGCTCCCAGAGGTCCTCCGGCGAGCGGACGCCGCCCGGGTAGCGGCAGGCCATGCCGATCACCACGATCGGGTCGTGCTGCGCCGGGCCGCCGGCCCGGGCCGCCGGTTCGAGCGCCGCGACTGGTTCGGCGGCGCCGACCAGCTCGGTGCACAGGTGGGCGACCAGGGCCGCCGGGGTGGGGTGGTCGAAGATCAGCGTGGCGGGCAGCCGCAGGCCGGTCTCGGCGGTCAGGCGGTTGCGCAGCTCGACCGCGGTGAGCGAGTCGAAGCCCAGCTCGGTGAAGGCCCGGTCGACCGCCACCGCGGCCGTGCCGGTGTGACCGAGCACCGCCGCGACCTGCCCGTGCACAAGGTTGAGAGGGATGCTCTGGGACCAGGCGTGGCTCGGTTCCTCCCCGTCACTGGTGGCGGGCTGTCGCACCGGCTCCCGCACCAGGCCGCGCAGCAG
>NZ_JBNQTI010000240.1:0-9401 GCF_050325825.1 Kitasatospora sp. LaBMicrA B282 | reverse complement strand
CCCGCGGCGCTGCCCGCCCCGGCGCGGCCGCGCCCGGCCCTGCCGCCGGTGGAACCGCCGGCGGCCCCGGCACCGTCACTGATCGAGGACGGTCTGCCCAGGCGGCGCCGGGGGCAGACCCTGGCCGCGGCGAAGGCCCGTACCGCGGCGGCGGGCGGTGCCGGTCAGGCCCGTTCCAGCGCGGGCGCCCGGTTGGGGGCCTTCCGGGTGGCCGCCCAGGGGCAGGGCCGCCCGGACCGGAGCACCGCGGACCCGAGCACCGAGGTCCGCGGCGCCGGGCCCGCACCCGCGGCAACCGCCGCCGACCCCAAGGACATCCCGGACACCCCGGACACCCCGAAGGACAACGCTTGATGAGCAGCACCACCGAACGCGACCTGGACTGGCTGCTGGAGCACCTGCTGGCCGACACCCCCGACGCCAAGCACGCCCTGGTGCTCTCGGCGGACGGCCTGAAGCTCTGCCACAGCGCCGGTCTGAGCATCGACCAGGCCGACCAACTGGCCGCCATCGCCTCCGGCATCCAGAGCCTGGCGCACGGCGCCTCGATCGAGTTCGGCGACGGCACCGGCGGGGTGCGGCAGTCGATGACCGAGTTCCACGGCGGCATCCTGTGCATCGTCGAGGCCGGCCACGGGGCACACCTGGCCGTGGTGACCGACGAGAGCGCGGACGTGGGTCTGGTCGGCCACAACATGCACGCCCTGGTCGAGCAGATCGGCGCGTTCCTGAGCGCGCCGCCGCGCGGGAACGACACCGCCGCGGACGCGTGACCCGGCCCCGGCGGCCGGTCGGGTCGCCGTCCGACGGCCCCGACCGGCTCTACACGGTGACCGGTGGACGCAGCCGGGCCGAGACCGACGCCTTCGACGTGGTGACGCTGATCGTCGCCGAGCAGCAGCCGGTCCCCGGCATGCAGTCGGAGCACGTCCGGATCCTGCGGCTGTGCGAGCGACCGACCGCCGTGGTGGAGCTGGCCGCCGACCTGCACCTGCCGGTCAGCGTGGTGAAGATCCTGCTCGGTGACCTGATGGCGGCCGGGCGGATCACCGCACGGCATCCGCGGTTCGCCGCCGGCCAGGCCCAGTTGCCCGATCTCGACACGTTGAAGCAGGTACTGCATGGACTCCGCCGGCTCTGAGGCCGCCGCGCCGGCCGTCGCCGGGCCGTCGACGACGGCCGAACCGTCGGCCGACGGCCCGGCAGCGCCCGCGCCCCGGACGCCGCTGCGCAGCACCGCCGACCACGCCTGGAAGATCGTCGTGGTCGGCGGCTTCGGCGTCGGCAAGACCACGATGGTCGGTTCGGTCAGCGAGATCCGGCCGCTGGCCACCGAGGAGCTGATGACCCGGGCGGGCATCGGCATCGACGATCCGTCGGCGGTGCGGGAGAAGCGCGCCACCACCGTGGCCTTCGACTTCGGCCGGATCACGCTGTCCGAGCAGAGCGTGCTCTACCTGTTCGGGGCGCCCGGGCAGGAGCGGTTCTGGTTCCTCTGGGACCGGCTGTTCCACGGCGCGCTGGGGGCGGTGGTGCTGCTGGACGACCGGCGGCTGGCGGACTCCTGGTACGCGATCGACCGCCTGGAGCAGCACGGCCTGCCGTTCGTGGTGGCCCGCAACACCTTCGAGCCGCCGGAGCACCCGCTGGCGCGCATCCGCGAGGCGCTCGACCTGGACCCGCAGGTGCCGCTGGTCGACTGCGACGCCCGCGACCGCGAGTCGAGCAAGCAGGTGCTGATCGAGCTGGTCGACCATCTGTACGCCCGCGCCGAGGCGGCCCAAGCCGAGGCGGCCCGAGCCGAACTGGAGAGCCACCCGTGACCGAGCCGGTGACCACCCCGCCGTCCGGCTGTCCCGCACACCGCGCGGGCGCCGCTGCGCTGTACGGACCGCGTTTCCAGACCGACCCGGCGCAGGTCTACCGCGAACTGCGGGCCGCGCACGGCCCGGTCGCGCCGGTCGAGCTGGCCGGCGGCGTGCCCGCCTGGCTGGTGATCGGCTACCGCGAGCTGCAGGAGGTGACCAGTCGGCCGAAGCTGTTCGGCCGCGACTCCGGCCGCTGGAACGCCTGGCCGACCATCCCCGAGGACTGGCCGCTGCGGCCGATGATGACCCCGGTGGCCTCGCTCCTCTACACCGAGGGCACCGAGCACCAGCGCCGTTCGGCGGCGATCACCGACACGCTGGGCGCGGTGGATCCGTACGAGCTGAAGAAGTACTGCGAGCGGATCGCCGACCGGCTGATCGACGCCTTCGCCGGCCGGGGCGAGGCGGACCTGGTCGCCGAGTACGCGCACCGGATGCCGCTGCTGGTGCTCTGCTGGCTGCTCGGCCTGGACGACGCCCAGGTCCCGGTGCTGATCGAGAACCTGCTGGCGATGATGGACGGCGGGCCGGACGCGCAGCAGGCCTCGCAGCGGATCGTCACGGTGATGCTGGAGCTGGTCGAGGCGAAGCGGGCTGAGCCGGGGGCGGACGTGACCTCCCGGCTGCTGGTCCACCCGGCGGGGCTGACCGACGACGAGGTGGTGCGCGACCTGCGGGTCCTGCTGGCCGCCGGTCACCAGCCGACCGCGTACTGGATCGCCAACGCGCTGCGGCTGATGCTGACCGACGACCGGTTCGCGGCTTCCTTCTCGGGCGGGCGGCGCAGCGTGGGGCAGGCGCTCGGCGAGGCGCTCTGGGAGGACACGCCGACCCAGATCTTCGCCGGCCGCTGGGCGGTGCGCGACACCCAGCTGGGCGGGCAGCGGATCGCGGCCGGCGACCTGGTGCTGCTCGGGCTGGCCGGGGCCAACGCGGACCCGGCGGTGCGGCTGGCGAGCGGTGAGGCGGCGGAGGGCAACCGCGCGCACCTGAGCTTCTCGCACGGCGAGCACCGCTGCCCGTTCCCGGCCCAGGAGGCCGCCGAGGTGATCGCGGGGACGGCGGTCGAGGTGCTGCTGGACCGGCTGCCGGACCTGCGGCTGGCAGTGGCCGAAAGTGCACTGGTCTGGCGGCCGTCGGCCTGGGTCCGGGCGCTGGTGGCGCTGCCGGTGGCCTTCACCCCTGCGACGACGACCTCGGGAGCGTTCGGATGACCGCTGAGCCCACGACTGGTATGCCAACGACTGGTATGCCGACGACTCGTATGCCCACGACCGGTGGGCCCGTGCCCGCCGTGGTGGCGCTCGACCCGCTGGCCCGCGACAGTGCGGCCGAGGGGGCGGTGTTGCGGGCGGCCGGTCCCGTGGTGGCGGTGGAGCTGCCGGGCGGGGTGCGGGCCTGGGCGGTCACCCGGTACGCCGAGGCGCGGGCGCTGCTGACCGATCAGCGGCTGGTCAAGGACGCCCGGCAGTGGAGGGCCCTGCAGCGCGGCGAGGTGCCGCGCGACTGGCCGTTGATCGGGGTGGCGGTGCCCGGTCCGAGCATGGTGACAGCGGACGGCGAGCAGCACCGCAGGCTGCGCGCGCTGGTGGCACAGGCGTTCACGCCCCGGCGGGTGGAGCTGTTGCGCCCCCGGATCGAGCAGCTCACCGCGCAGCTGCTGGACGGACTGGCCGCGGGCGGGCCGGTGGTGGACCTGAAGGCGGCGTTCGCCTTCCCGCTGCCGATGACGGTGATCGGCACGCTGCTCGGGGTGGATCCGGCCGATCACGGCTACCTGCGCGAGCTGTACGAGCGGTTCTTCCGCAGCGTGCCGGACCCGGAGGGGATCCAGGCGATCGTGGCGGCGCTGAACGCCTTCGTCGACGACCTGGTGCGCCGCCGCCGGGCCGCGCCGGGCGACGACCTGACCAGCGCGCTGCTGGCCGCCGACGTCGAGGGCGGTGCGCTGTCGGACGCGGAGGCGGCGGCGACGCTGCGGGTGCTGATCGCGGCCGGTCACGAGACCACGGTCAACCTGATCACCAACGCGGTGCGGGCCCTGCTGACCCACCCCGACCAGTTGGCCCTGGTCCGCTCGGGCCGGGTGGGCTGGGCCGCGGTGGTCGAGGAGTCGCTCCGCTGGACGCCGCCGACCAGCAACTTCCTCTTCCGCTACCCGACCGAGGACGTCGCGGTCGGCACCACCGTGGTGCCGGCCGGCGATCCGGTGCTGATCTCGTACAACGCGATCGGGCGCGACCCGCTGCAGCACGGCGTGACCGCCGAGCTGTTCGACGTCACCCGGGACCCGGTGCGGCACCTGTCCTTCGGGCACGGGCCGCACGTCTGCCCGGGGTCGCCGCTGGCCCGGCTGGAGGCGCAGGTGGCGTTGCCCGCGCTCTTCGAGCGCTTCCCGGAGCTGCGCCTGGCGGTGCCGGGGGACCGGCTGCGGCCGGCCGCCTCGATCGTGCTGAACAGCCTCCAGGAGCTGCCGGTGCAGCTGTTCTGACTGATGGTCAGATGATCTGCTGGGCGGCTCGGGTGCCGCCGCGGTGCGGGCGGTCGGCGTGGTCGACCGTCCGCACCGTCGCATTCGCGGGCCGAGGCGGGGTAGGTATTCGCGAACACGGTGGAGGTTCGCCCGAGCTGTGCCGGGGGCTGCCCGGAGTGGTCGGGAAGTCTCCACAGTGAAAGCTGAACGTGTCCTTGGCCTCTGATGAAGGGTGCGTTAACGTCTTCGAGCCAGCCGCCATCGAGGCCCATCGGCCCGGTCACGGCCCAACTCGCCGTGGCTGAGCTCGACTTCCGGTTCAGCGCAGTGTCATGTGGTTCAATCCCAGGCCGCAGGAGAACGCTTTGAACATCACGATGAGTGCCCGGTTCCGCAAACACCTGTTGGTGGCCCCCACCCTGCTGGGCCTCGCCCTGGTCGCCGCCTGCAGCAACGGCTCCGGCGGTGGTGGCGGCGACAGCGCGCACTCGGCACCGGCGCTGACCGGCTCCTGTGCCAAGTACCAGCCGTACGCGGGCTACTCCGGCAGCACGGTGACGATGTTCGCCTCGATCCTCAGCCCGGAGTCGGACTCGCTGGAGAAGTCCTGGGCCGAGTTCAGTTCTTGTACCGGGATCAAGATCTCCTACGAGGGCTCGAACGACTTCGAGTCGCAGCTGCCGGTCCGGGTGGCCGGCGGCAACCTCCCCGACCTGGCGATCATCCCGCAGCCCGGCCTGCTGGCGCAGATGGTGAAGACCGGCAAGGTGGTCAAGCCGCCGGCCCAGACGGTGACCAACGAGAACCAGTGGAGCCCGATCTGGAAGACCTACGGCTCGGTCGACGGCACCTTCTACGCGGCGCCGATGAGCGCCAACATGAAGTCGCTGGTCTGGTACTCGCCGAAGGCGTTCAAGGCCGCCGGGTACGCGGTGCCGACCACCTGGCAGCAGCTGATGGACCTCAGCGACCGGATCGCCAAGGCCGGGACCAACGGCAGCAAGCCCTGGTGCGGCGGCATCAGTTCGGGCACCGCGACCGGCTGGCCGGCCACCGACTGGGTGGAGGAGGTGGTGCTGGGCGGCCAGGGCGGCCAGGTCTACGACGACTGGGTCAGCCACAAGGTCAAGTTCAGCGACCCGCCGATCACCCAGTCGATGCAGGTCGTGCAGAACTGGATGCTCAACCCCGCCTGGGTCAACGGCGGCATCGGTGACGTGAAGTCCATCGCGACCACCACCTTCCAGGACGCCGGCGCGCCGATCCTCACCGGCAAGTGCTGGATGCTCCAGCAGGCCTCCTTCTACGAGGCGCAGTGGCCCAAGGGCACCAACGTCGGCCCGGACGGCGACATCTACGCCTTCCAGCTGCCGGCGCAGAACCCGGCCCTGCCCACCCCGGTCGAGGGCGGCGGCGAGTTCGTCGCCGCGTTCTCCAATCGCGGCGCGGTGCAGGCGGTGCAGAACTACCTGTCCACCGCGGACTGGGCGACCAGCCGGGTCAAGGTGGCGCCCGGCTGGGTCTCGGCCAACCGCGGGGTGGACCAGAGCCTCTACACCGACCCGATCGACCAGCTCTCCGCCAAGGCGCTGACCGACAGCACGGCGACCTTCCGCTTCGACGCCTCCGACATGATGCCCGCCGCGGTCGGCTCCGGCGAGGAGTGGAAGGCGTTCACCGCCTGGTTCGCCGAGGGCTGGTCGGTGCAGAAGGTGGCCGCCGACGTGGACGGCGCCTGGCCCCAGTAGACCGTGGCGAGCCCCGCCCGACCGGACCGGACACCCACCCTCGTCGGAAGGACCGCGCCCGCATGCCGGTGACCAGTTCGCTCCTCGCCAGTTCGACCGCGGGCGACGCCGCGACCAAGCTGGCCAACAGCTTCGGCGCGATCGCCGGCTTCGCGGGCATCCTGCTCGCCGTGTTCTTCGCGGCCGGGCGGGCCACCGGCCGGTTCAGCCGGCCGCTCGCCATCGTGATCTTCCTGGGGCCGGCGGTGCTGCTGCTCCTGGTGGGACTGGTGGTTCCGCTGGTCCGCACCGTCTACCTCAGCTTCCGCAACGACGACAGCAGCAGGTTCCTCGGGGTCAGGAACTACGACTGGGCCCTCACCAACGACTCGATCCACCAGGTGCTGCTCAACACCCTGCTCTGGCTGGTGGTCGCCCCCGCGGCGGCCACCGGCCTGGGGCTGGTGCTGGCCCTGCTGGTGGACCGGATGCGCTGGCAGGCGCTCTACAAGTCGCTGATCTTCATGCCGATGGCGATCTCGCTGGTCGGCGCCAGCATCATCTGGAAGTTCGTCTACGACACCCGGGACTCCTCGCAGTCCCAGATCGGGCTGCTCAGCCAGCTGGCGATCTGGCTCGGCTGGCACCATCCGCCCAACTGGATGCTGTCCCAACCGCTGAACAGCTTCCTGCTGATGGTGGTCATGGTCTGGGTGCAGACCGGGTTCGCGATGGTGGTGCTCTCCGCCGCGATCAAGGCGATCCCGGACGAGGTGACCGAGGCCGCCCGGCTCGACGGCGCGCGCGGCCTGCGGCTCTTCTGGTACGTCACGGTGCCGATGATCCGCACCACGCTGGTGGTGGTGCTGACCACCGTCATGATCGTCACGCTGAAGGCCTTCGACATCGTCCGCACCATGACCGGCGGCAACTTCGGCACCCAGGTGCTGGCCAACGAGATGTACTCGCAGTCGTTCGTGCAGTTCAACGTCGGTCGGGGCAGCGCGCTCGCGGTGATCCTCTTCCTCGCGGTGCTCCCGCTGGTCGCCTACAACATCGTCCAGCTGCGCAAGGAGCGGGCCACCCGATGAGCAGTCAGAGCGCCGATCAGCCCGTCCCCGATCAGCCCGTCCCCGAACAGCCCGTCCCCGATCAGCCGGCCGCTGACCCGTTGGCTGCTGGACCGTCGGCCGCTGACCCGTCGGCCGCCGAGCGGTCCGTCCCCGGGCAGCGGGCCGCCGAGCGGTCCGTTCCCGACCGGTCGGCCGCGGCGTCCGTCCGGCCGCTGCCCGCCGTCAAGGCCGTGCGGAGGTCCTTCAGCGGCCCGCTCGGGTCGCTCTTCGTCATCGTGATCACCGTGCTGTGGACGATCCCGACCTTCGGGCTGCTGGCCACCTCGCTGCGACCGCAGCGGGACGTGGCGGTCAGCGGCTGGTGGAACGTCTTCGCCCACCCCCACCTGGGGCTCTCCAACTACCACACCGTGCTCTTCGAGGGCGGCTTCGGCGTCCCGGACGGGCTGATGCCCTACCTGGTCAACTCGCTGGCGATCAGCATCCCGGCCACCCTCTTCCCGCTGGCGCTGGCCGCGATGGCGGCCTACGCGCTGGCCTGGGTGCGGTTCCGGGGCAGCGACACGCTGTTCTTCCTGATCTTCGCGCTGCAGGTCGTACCGCTGCAGATGGCGCTGATCCCGCTGCTCCAGCTCTTCTCCGGCGGCGCCCACCTGGGCGGTCTGACGATCATCCCGCAGTTCGACCTCAGCGGGACCTACGCGCCGGTCTGGCTGGCGCACACCATGTTCGCGCTGCCCCTGGCGATCTTCCTGCTGCACAACTTCATCTCCCAGCTGCCCCGGGACCTGATGGAGGCGGCGGTGGTCGACGGGGCCTCGCACTTCAAGATCTTCCGGTCGATCGTGCTGCCGCTCTGCGCGCCCGCGCTGGCCTCGTTCGCCATCTTCCAGTTCCTCTGGGTCTGGAACGACCTGCTGGTGGCGCTCACGTTCGCCGGCGGCACCCCCGAGGTGGCGCCGATGACGGTGCGGTTGGCGCAGCTCTCCGGGTCCTACGGTGGGCACTGGGAGGTGCTCACCGCCGGGGCGTTCCTGTCGATCATCATTCCGCTGTTGGTCTTCTTCGGGTTGCAGCGGTACTTCGTCCGGGGGCTGTTGGCGGGGTCGGTCAAGGGGTGAGGGGACGCGTCGGCGCGCCGTAGGGTGGAGGGCGCGGCCCCGGTCGGCCGCCTCGCCCGCCCGGCCCCGGCCGCCCGGCACCGCTGACTGTCGACGGAACGGAACTCCGATGCCCCACCAGCCCCCGACCCACAGCGTCGAGCGCTCGCTGCGCCGCGCCGGCGCGACCGTGGTCGCCGGACTCGACGAGGTGGGGCGCGGTGCCTGGGCCGGCCCGGTGACGGTCGGTGCGGCGATCACCGGCCTGCGCCGACCGCCGGAGGGGCTGACCGATTCCAAGCTGCTCACCCCGCGCCGCCGCGAGCAGCTGGCGCCGGTGCTGGCGGACTGGGTGACGGCGTACGCGCTCGGCGAGGCCTCGGCGCTGGAGTGTGACGAGCTCGGCATGACGGCGGCGCTGCGGCTGGCCGCGGTGCGGGCGCTGGAGGCGCTGCCGGTCCAGCCGGACGCGGTGATCCTGGACGGCAAGCACGACTACCTCGGCGGCCCCTGGCGGGTGCGCACGGTGATCAAGGGCGACCAGAGCTGCGTCTGCGTCTCGGCGGCCTCGGTGCTGGCGAAGGTGCACCGGGACGGGCAGATGGCCGAGTTGGCGCCGCAGTTCCCGCAGTTCGGCTTCGAGGAGAACGCGGGTTACCCCTCCCCGGTGCACCGCGCGGCGCTGGAGGAGTTCGGCCCGACCGAGCAGCACCGGCTCTCCTGGGCCTTCATGGACGCGCTGCCCCGCTGGAGCCACCTGAAGCGCACCCGGTCGCTTCCGGACGGCGACGAACAGCTCACGCTCGGCTTCTGACTGGTCATCAGGAGTACTCACCGGCACCACGTTCCGCTGATCCGCGCGACAGCTTGGTGCCCAATGGGTGGGGCGCCCGTGCGCATCCGACCGGCATTTGATAGATATCCGGGTATGCCTGTCATCCCCGAGGAGCCGGAGATTCACGAGAGCATCCCGGGCCCCGGCGTTCCCTTCCCCCGCGAGTCGGACGCACCAGCCCCCAGCACGCCTGCCGCCGGCAGCGCGTCCCCTGCCCGTACTGCCGCCCAAGGGCCCGCCACCGGCGGTCCGCGGCCCGGCCCCGCGTCCACGGCGGTGCCCGGTCCGCGGCCCGGCCCGGCCCGTCCGGCCGCCCCCCGGCCCG
>NZ_JBNQTI010000239.1:0-9485 GCF_050325825.1 Kitasatospora sp. LaBMicrA B282 | reverse complement strand
CCCGTAGCCGACCAGCACCTCGCGCCGCTCCGGCTCGGCCGCCGCGGCCGGCTCGGTGGCGGGCGCGGGCGCAGCCGCCGCGGCCGGGGCACCGGCTGCGCCGGCCACCGCGACCGCGATGATCGCGGTGCCGACGTCGACCGTGGTGCCCTCGGGGAAGTGCAGCGCCTCGACCGTCCCGTTGAACGGGATCGGCAGCTCGACGGCCGCCTTGGCGGTCTCCACCTCGCAGACGATCTGGCCGTCGGTGACGGTGTCGCCCGGCTGGACATACCACTTCAGGATCTCGGCCTCGGTCAGGCCCTCGCCCACGTCGGGCATCTTGAACTCACGGAGAGTGGTGGTCATCGTTCACTCCCCTCAGAACGCCAGCGCGCGGTCGACGGCGTCCAGCACCCGGTCCAGGTCGGGCAGGTACTGCTCCTCGACCCGGGACGGCGGGTACGGCGCGTGGTAGCCGCCGACCCGCAGGACCGGCGCCTCCAGGTGGTAGAAGCACTTCTCGGTGAGCCGGGCGGCCAGCTCGGCGCCCATGCCCATGAAGACCGGCGCCTCGTGCACCACGACGGCGCGGCCGGTGCGCTTGACCGAGGCCTCCAGGGTGGCGAAGTCGACCGGGGAGAGCGAGCGCAGGTCGACCACCTCCAGCCGGTGCCCGTCCTGCTCGGCGGCCGCGGCGGCCTCCAGGCAGACCTTCACCATCGGACCGTAGGCGAGCAGCGTCAGGTCGGTGCCGGGGCGCACCACCTTGGCCGCGTGCAGGTCCAGTTCGGCGGCGGAGCTGATCTCGGCCTTGTCCCAGTAGCGGGCCTTCGGCTCGAGGTAGATCACCGGGTCGTCCGACCGGATCGACTGGCGCAGCATCCAGTACGCGTCGTCCGGGTTGGACGGGGTGACCACCCGCAGACCGGCGGTGTGCGCGAAGTAGGCCTCGTGCGACTCGCTGTGGTGCTCGACGGCGCCGATGCCGCCCGCGTAGGGGATGCGGACGGTGATCGGCAGCTTGACGTGCCCGAGCGCGCGGGCGTGCATCTTGGCGAGCTGGGTGACGATCTGGTCGAAGGCCGGGTAGACGAAGCCGTCGAACTGGATCTCCACGATCGGGCGGTAGCCGCGCAGCGCCAGGCCGATCGCGGTGCCGACGATGCCGGACTCGGCGAGCGGGGTGTCGATCACCCGGTCCTCGCCGAAGTCCTTCTGCAGGCCGTCGGTGACCCGGAAGACGCCGCCGAGCTTGCCGACGTCCTCACCCATGATCAGGGTCTTGGGGTCGGACTCCAACGCGGCGCGCAGGCCCTCGTTGATGGCCTTCGACATGGTGAGCTTGGACATGTTCGGTTACTCCCCGCCCTCGAAGGACTCCGCGTACGCGACATACTCGGCCCGCTCCTCGGCGACCAGGGCGTGCGGTTCGCTGTACACGTGGTCGAAGATCAGGGTCGGGTCCGGGTCCGGCATGGAGCGTACGGCCTCGCGGACCCGCAGGCCCAGGGCGTCGCTCTCGGCCTCGATCGCGGCGAAGAACTCCTCGTCGGCCAGGCCCTCCTTCTCCAGGTGCGCCTTCAGCCGGGAGATCGGGTCCTTGGCCTTCCAGGCCTCGGTCTCCTCCGCCTGGCGGTAGCGGGTCGGGTCGTCCGAGGTGGTGTGCGCGCCCATCCGGTAGGTGAAGGCCTCGACCAGCACCGGGCCGCTGCCGGTGCGCGCGTGGTCCAGCGCCCAGCGGGTGACCGCGAGGCAGGCCAGCACGTCGTTGCCGTCCACCCGGATGCCCGGGAAGCCGAAGCCGGAGGCGCGGCGGTAGAGCGGGATCCGGGTCTGGGTGGTGGTGGGCTCGGAGATCGCCCACTGGTTGTTCTGGCAGAAGAAGACCACCGGCGCGTTGTAGACCGAGGCGAAGGTGAAGGCCTCGTTGACGTCGCCCTGGCTGGAGGCGCCGTCACCGAAGTAGGCGATCACCGCGTCGTCGGCGCCGTCCTTGGTGATGCCCATGGCGTAGCCGGTCGCGTGCAGGGTCTGCGACCCGATCACGATCGTGTACAGGTGGAAGTTCTTCTCGTTGGGGTCCCAGCCGCCGTGGTTCACGCCGCGGAACATCCCGAGCAGGTTGGTCGGGTCCACTCCGCGGCACCAGGCGACCCCGTGCTCACGGTAGGTGGGGAAGGCGTAGTCCTTCTCCCGCATGGCCCGGCCGCTGCCGACCTGCGCGGCCTCCTGGCCGAGCAGCGAGGCCCACAGGCCCAGCTCGCCCTGCCGCTGCAGCGCGGTCGCCTCGGCGTCGAAGCGGCGCACCAGGACCAGGTCGCGGTAGAGCGAACGCAGCTCCTCGGGGCTGACGGTCAGCGGGAAGTCCGGGTGCTCGACCCGGTCGCCTTCCGGGGTGAGCAGTTGGACGAGCTCGGCAGGGGCGTCCTTCCCCGTGCGGAGGCTGTCGGGGACGCCGGGGGCCGCCTTCTTGCGCGCCCTCGCCGTGCTTTTGACGGTCACGTTCACTCCTCGGTCTGTCCGGGCCGCCCGGGGTCGCCGGTGACGCCGGTCCGGTCACCTCCGAGCACGGTGCGCGGGGTGTGCGCGCCGAATACGCGGCGGTGGTGATCCTCTTCCGACGGCGCCCCCACGAGAACGTTACCCAGCGGGCGCTCTCGGCGCGCCTGAGCTAGGACGTCCTACTTGTTCCGGGCCGGGGTGGGGGTCGGACCGGGCGCGCAGCTCGCGCCGGCGGTGCCGTCAGGACACCTGCGCACGCTATCCGGGCAGCGCGTTTCGCGTAAGGGGGTTGGGGCGAGAGATTGTGTGAGCTGCCGGTCTGGGTGATAGGTACCGAGTACCCGGCTATGGGAGCATTTGCCAATGGACGAAAACGGGCGAATCCGGGTGTTCCTGCTTGACGACCACGAGGTGGTCCGGCGCGGCGTGCACGAACTGCTCTCCGACGAACCCGACGTCGAGGTGGTCGGTGAGGCCGGCACCGCGGCCGAGGCGCTCACCCGGATCCCGGCGGTCGCCCCCGACGTCGCCGTGCTCGACGTGCGGCTGCCGGACGGCAACGGCGTCGAGGTCTGCCGGGAGATCCGCTCGCAGCGGCCCGAGGTGCGCTGCCTGATGCTCACCTCGTTCTCCGACGACGAGGCGCTCTTCGACTCGATCATGGCCGGCGCCTCCGGCTACGTGCTCAAGGCCATCCGGGGCAGCGACCTGCTCTCCGCGGTCCGCGACGTGGCGGCCGGCAAGTCGCTGCTCGACCCGGTCGCCACCAGCCGGGTGCTGGAGCGGCTGCGGGGCGGGGGCGGCGCCGCCAAGGAGGACGAGAAGCTGGCCCAACTGACCCGGCAGGAGCGGCGGATCCTGGAGCTGATCGGCGAGGGGATGACCAACCGGCAGATCGGCGCCGAACTCCACCTGGCGGAGAAGACGGTGAAGAACTACGTCTCCAGCCTGCTGGCCAAAATGGGTATGGCCCGGCGCACCCAGGCGGCCGCCTACGTGGCCCGGCTCGGCTCAGATCAGCACCACTAGCCGGTCGTTGACGCTCCGTCGGTGATCATGGGCCAGGGTCGGCCGCTCACAACCGGGCAATTTCGGCCAACCGGCCCCGGAACGGCATCCGTGGCTACGATCACCAGGCGTGACAGATGGTCAGCTCACCCTGGTCGACGCCGCACCGCTGGACGGCCCCGACGCCGACGCTCCCCCGGTCGGCACCCTCAGCCCCCCGGTCCCGCGCCAGGTCATCGCCCGGGTGCTGCGCGGCTACCGGACCGGCCCGCTGCTGGCCGCCGAACCGGTGGCCGAGGGCCTGCTCAACCGCGGCTACCGGGTGACCTGCAGCACCGGGCGCTACTTCCTCAAGTGCTACGTCGAGCAGGCCACCGCCACGCTGGCCGCGATCACCGCGCAGCACCGCGCCACCGCCGCGCTGGCCGACCGCGGCCTGCCGGTGCCGCCCCCGCTGACCGGCCGCGACGGCCGCACGGTCACCGACCACGAGGGCCGGCGGTTCGCCCTCTACCCCTGGATCGCCGGGCGGCACCGCACCGGCGCCGAGCTCACTCTGGCCGAGTGCGCGGAGCTCGGCGCGCTGCTCGCCGGGCTGCACGGCGCACTGGCCGAGGTCTGCGCCCCCGTCACGCAACCGGCCGCCCTGCCCAGCGCCGACCCCGACGCCGGCGCCGAACTGGCCGGCCGGCTGGCCGAGCTGGCCGCCCGGCACCGCCCGCACTCCGCCTTCGACCGGCTGGCCGAGTACCGGCTGGTCGAGCGGGTCGAGCTGCTCGCCGCGCACCGCCACCGCCGGCCCGACCCGACCGCGATCGGCCCCTCCGGCTGGGTGCACGGCGACTTCCACGGGCTCAACCTGCTGCACCGCGGCGGCCGGGTGGCGGCGGTGCTGGACTGGGACCGGCTGCGGGTGCGCCCGCGGGCCGAGGAGACGGTGCGGGCCGCCACCCTGGTCTTCAACGACCCGGCCACCGGCGAGCTGGACCTGGCCCGGGTGCGCCACTACGCCCGCGGCTACCGGGCGGCAGCCGGCGCCGACGCCGAGGAGCTGGCGCTCGCGGTGCACCGGGTGTGGTGGGAGCGGCTGAACGACTTCTGGATGCTGCAGTGGCACTACCAGCGCGACGACCCGCGCGCGGACCCGCTCTTCCCGGCCGCCGCCGCGCAGACGGTCTGGTGGTGCCAGGAGTACGAGCAGGTCCTCGACGCGTTCGTGAACTGACCCGGCCGGCCCCGGCAGACGCCCGGAGGCCCGGCTCGGGTCGCCGGTCAGCCGGTGCCGCCGATCGGGTTGCCGCCGATCGGGTTCGAGGCGTGCGTCGAGGGGGTCGAGCCGCCGCCGGTCGTCCCGCCACCGCCCGTCCCGCCACCGGTCGGCTGGGCGCTCTGCGACGAGCCGCCGGTCGGCGTGGCCGAGGACCCCCCGCTCGGGGTGGCCGAGGCCGAACCGGAGGCCGAGGCCGAGGCCGAGCTGGAGGCCGAGGTGCTCGGCGAGGCCGAGTGCGTCGGCCGGTAGCTCGGCTGCGTCTGGCCGCCGTCGGTGGGCGGCGTGTAGCTCTGCCGGCTGCGGCTCGGGGTCGGCGAGGCGGTCGAGGGCGTGGGGCTGAGCGAGCTCGGCTGGTCGCTCGGCGAGTCGGGCGCCGTGCTGACCGTGCTCGGCTGCGGCGGGACCACGTTGCCGCCGCCCCCGGTGCCGCCGGTGCCGCCGCTGTTGGCCGCCACCGCGACGCCGATCCCGGCCGCCACCACCAGCAGCACGCCGGCCGCCCAGGCCAGGGCCTTGCGGCCACCGCCGCGGCGCGGCTCCTCCTGGTACCCGTCGTCGTAGCCGTCGGCGCCACCGCCGTGGCCGCCCCCGGCGTAGCCACCGCCCGCGCCGCCCGGGTAACCGCCGGCGGCGCCGCCGTAGGCCGGCCGGCCGCCCTGCGGGCCGGCCGCCGCGCCGCTGCCGTAGGGCAGCACGGTGGTCCGCTCCATCGGCGGCACCCCGCCGAGGCCGAGCACCTGGGTGGCGTCGACGCCGTGGCTGGGCGTGTCCCGGCCCGGTCCGCCGTGCGGATCGACCGGGTAGTTGCCCGCGTGCATCTCGCGCAGCGCGTGCTGCACGTGCGCCCGGAACTCGTCCGCGCTCTGGAACCGCTCGTCCGGGTTCTTCGCCAGCGAGCGCAGCACCAGCTCGTCCAGCTGCCACGGCACCCGGGAGTTCGCCTGCGCGGGCGGCATCGGCGCGTCCTGGACGTGCTGGTAGACCACCGAGAGCGGGGTGTCGCCGGTGAACGGCGGGCGCAGCGCGAGCAGCTCGTAGAGCATGCAGCCGGCCGCGTAGAGGTCGGAGCGGTGGTCGACCGGCTTGCCGAGCGCCTGCTCGGGCGACAGGTACTGCGGGGTGCCCATCACCATGCCGGTCTGGGTCATGGTGGTGGCCTCGCCGGCCAGTGCCCGGGCGATGCCGAAGTCCATCACCTTGACCGCACCGGTGGTGGTGATGGAGACGTTGGCGGGCTTGATGTCGCGGTGCACGATGCCGTGCCGGTGGCTGTAGTCCAGCGCCTCCAGCACCCCGGCGATGATGATCAGCGCCTGGTCGACCGGCGGCGGCTCCTCCTCGCCCACCAGCAGCTCGCGCACCGTGCGGCCCTCGACCAGCTCCATCACGATGTACGGCGTCGACTCGCCGCCGACGTGCTCCTCGCCGATGTCGTAGACCGCGACGATCGAGTGGTGGTTGAGCGACGCCACCGAGTGCGCCTCGCGGGTGAACCGGCGGCGGGCGACGTCGTCCTGGGCGAGCTCGGGGCGCAGCAGCTTGACCGCGACGGTGCGGCCGAGCCGGATGTCCTGGGCGGCCAGCACCTCGGCCATGCCGCCGCGGCCCAGCCGGTGGGTCAGCCGGTAGCGGCCGCCGCCCAGGGTGCCGAGCGCGGCCACCGTGCCGCGGCCCGGGGTGGCCGGGCCGCCGTAGGGCGCGCCGGGCGGCTGGCCCTGGGCGCGGGCCGCGGTGGTCTCCTCGGAGCCCGCCGGACGGCCGGGAGCCGGCGGCCGCGTGCCCTGGTCCGGCTCGTGGTCGGCCTCGTACTCGGCGTACTCGGAGTACTCGGAGTACCCGGACTCGTGATCCGGCTCGCGGTCCGCCTCGTGCCGCTCCGGAGCGGGGCCGGCACCAGGCGCCGGGGTGAAGTCTCCCTCGCCGTCGCCCGGCTCATGCGTCTGTGCCATTACTCCTCGCCCCGGGCCGACGCTCTGGTCGCGGTCGCCCTTTCGAATCGCTCCCCAGAACGCTACCGTCTCCGGCGCCCGCTTCCCGCATGCAAGTCGAGGCCCGGGTCGATCGGGACCGGACTGGGACAGAACGAGCGCCAGGGCCCGGGCGGGCCCGCCGACTGCTTGTGCGACCCGCTACGTGAGCGTCCGCCCGGCGGTCAGCTGGGCAACCGTGCTGGTCAGCTGGGGCAGGCTGGTCGACTGGCTGCTCCGGGTCGCCACGATCGCGATGATGATCACCAGCAGCACGATCAGGCCGATGATCACACCGACCACCACCAGCGCCGTCGAGCACCCGCGGTTGTCGGCCTTGACCAGCGCCGGCCGCTGGGCGTACGGGCCGGCCTGCTGCATCGGCATCGGCGCCGGGGTGGGCGCCGGCTGCGCGAACGGCGGCGGGGTCTGGAACTGCTGCGGCGCCGGCGTCGGGTACTGCTGCTGGGCGAACGGCGGCGGGGTGGAGGGGCCGAAGGCCGGCGGCGGGGTCTGCGGGCCCGGGCCGTAGGGCGAACCCGTGTGGGTCGGCTGGTAGGGCTGGTGGACCTGCGGGTTCGGGGTGTTGATGTCGCCCTGGACCGGCGGGAAGTTGGCCAGCGAGGAGGAGGCCGCGTGGTGCGCCCGCGGGCCCTCGCTGATCACCAGCGGGGTGCCGGCGCCGCCGCCCTTCTCCCCGGCCAGCACCCGCTCGACCTCCTCGCGCATCGCGGCGGCGGTCGGGAAGCGGTGCGCGGGGTCCTTGCGCAGCGCGCGGGCCACCAGCGCGTCCACCGCCGGGGTGACCGCCCGGTTGACGCTGGACGGCGCCGGCGGCTCCTCCTGCACGTGCTTGTACGCGATCGAGAACGGCGAGTCCCCGTCGAACGGCAGCTGGCCGGTGAGCAGCTCGAAGAGCATGCAGCCGACCGAGTAGAGGTCCGAGCGGGCGTCCACGCTCTTGCCCAGCGCCTGCTCCGGCGACAGGTACTGCGGGGTGCCGACCACCATGCCGGTCTGGGTCATCGAGGTGACCCCGGACTGCATCGCCCGGGCGATGCCGAAGTCCATCACCTTGACGACGCCCTTGGTGTTCACCATGACGTTGCCCGGCTTGATGTCGCGGTGCACCAGGCCCTGGTCATGCGAGGTGTCCAGGGCGGCCAGCACCGCGGCGGTCATCTCCAGCGCCTGCTCGGTGGGCATCGCGCCGTGCTCGGCGATCGCCTGGTTCAGCACGTCGCGCAGCGAGTAGCCCGCGACGTACTCCATGACGATGTACGGGGTGGTCGCGCCGTCCGGCGCCACCTCCTCGCCGCTGTCGTAGACCGTGACGATGTTGGCGTGCGACAGCCGGGCCACCGCCTGCGCCTCGCGGCGGAACCGCTCGCGGAAGGACTGCTCACGGCCCAGCTCGGTGTGCAGGGTCTTGATCGCGACCTCGCGGCCCAGCTGGCTGTCGTAGGCCAGGTGGACCGAGGCCATGCCGCCCTCGCCCAGCAGGCGCTGCAGGACATAACGACCGTGGCCCAGCGAGGTGAGCTGCCCCTGCGGCCGGTCCATTCCGGTGCTGCCGTCCTCGCTCATGTTCTTCTGCTTCCCCCTCGGCGGGCCGTCGACGTGGGTCAGGGTATCGGCTGCCGCAATCCGTGACGTCACCGCGCCCCGGCCCGGGGCCGGGGGCGGTGTTCGGTGCTGTGTGGCGGGTGGTACGGGTGTGAAGATCGTGCGGATTACAGGTACGGGCCGGAGCGGAAACCGCGTCCCTCACCGGGCTCGTCCTGGTCGTGGTCGAGCGGCGCCCCGCCCGGCGGCAGCGCCCGGCGCATCTGCTCCAGCTGCGCCCGCGCGGCCATCTGCTGGGCGAAGAGCGCGGTCTGGATGCCGTGGAACAGGCCCTCCAGCCAGCCGACCAGCTGCGCCTGGGCGATCCGCAGCTCGGCCTCGGTCGGGATGCTGTCCTCGGTGAACGGCAGCGTCAGCCGCTCCAGCTCCGCCACCAGCTCCGGGGCCAGCCCCAGCTCCAGCTCCTTGATCGAGCTGGCGTGGATGTCCTTCAACCGGGCCCGGCTGGCCTCGTCGAGCGGAGCTGCGCGGACCTCCTCCAGCAGCTGCTTGATCATGCTGCCGATCCGCATCACCTTGGCGGGCTGCTCGACCATCTCGGTCACCGGCAGCTCGCGGTGTTCCTCCCCCTCCTCCCCCGTACGGGCGAAGGCACGCCCGGCGCCCCCCGGCGCGGTGCCGACCGCCATGCCGTCCGGGCCGACGATGAGGACCTGCGGGCCCTCCTCGGAGTGGCCCTCCGATCCCGTCGATCCCTGGTACGGCTCGTGCTCGGGCCGTTCGTTCAGCGGCTTCGTCATAGCTCCTTCATATGCTTCGGCCCTCCGGGGGGTCAACCGACGGCGGGTCAACCCGCCGGACGAACCGGCCGGTAGCGCCTGCCGACCCCGCCGCCAGCGCCCACCACCGCGACGCCGACCCGGGTCAGCCACGGCGCAGCCGCCAGCCGACCAGGGCCAGGCCGGTACCGATCAGCACCAGGCCGGCCCCCATCGGCAGCACCAGCACCACCGGGCCGCGCAGCTGCACCGCGACCGCCTGCCCGACCACCGTCGGCGGCAGGCCCGCCGGGGCCCAGCCGGCCGCCGGGTCGAGGGCGGCAGGCGCGGGGGCGGTGGTGGACGTGACCGGCAGGCCGGGCTCGGTGGGCGCGGCGGGCAGCGCGGCGGCGCCGAGGTCGTCGCCCGGGT
>NZ_JBNQTI010000238.1:0-9691 GCF_050325825.1 Kitasatospora sp. LaBMicrA B282 | reverse complement strand
GGCCCCCGCACCCATCGGGTGCGGGGGCCGCGGCGTTCGTGCACGCGCCTCGCAGGCTCAGCCGCGCGACTCGGCGCGGCGGGCCCGGACGTCGCCGACCTTCTCGCCGACCTTGCGCCGGATGACCAGCAGCGGGGCCATCGCGGCCAGCGCGATCTGGGCCACGGCGCCGATGTGCATCAGCACGTCGCCCCCGGGCATCCCCGCGGCCCAGGAGGCCAGGCAGCCGATCGAGACCACGATCCAGCCGAGCGTGGCGGTGGCCAGCAGGCCCTGCGGCTTGGGGTACTCGACCCGGCTGACCATCAGGTAGGCCACGCCGAAGATGGCCAGCAGGCCGGCCAGGAACGGCGGGTCGAGCAGCACGATGGCGATCACCGTCATGGCGCCCATCGGGCACGGCATGCCCTGGAAGACGCCGGGTCGCATCTTGACCGCGGAGAACCGGGCCAGCCGCAGCACCACCGCGAGCAGCACGGTGAGCGCGATGAACGCGGAGAGCCCCTGGCTGGTGCCCGGGCCGCCGACGATGCCCCAGACGGCGACGAAGTAGGCGGGCGCGATGCCGAAGCTGATCAGGTCGGCCAGGTTGTCCAGCTCCGCGCCGAGTGCCGAGGAGCGCAGCTTGCGGGCCACCAGGCCGTCGAAGAGGTCGCACATCGAGCCGAGCAGCAGCAGGGTCACCGCGGTGGCGGCGCCGTGCCGGACCATGCCGCTGGTGCCGTCGCCGGTGCCGTTGATGTGCGGGATGAGCATGTTGGTGGTGATCGAGTAGATCGCCAGGAAGCCGCAGACCGCGTTGCCCAGGGTCAGGAAGTCGGCCGTGGACAGGGTCTGCGGTGAACGCGGCGCGCGCAGCTCGCGGTCGCGCGCCCAGCGGCGCCGGCGCAACTCGGTCTCCTCCGAGTCGCCGAGGCCCACCAGGGTCTCGGGATCAGTCACGGTCAAGGCGTGTCACCCCCGCCGTCGTCTTCTGGCCGACCTCGACGCCGACCTCGACGCCGGGCGGCAGGTAGGTGTCGACGCGGGAGCCGAAGCGGATCAGGCCGATCCGCTCGCCCTGCTCGACCTTGGTGCCGGCCGGCACGTACGGCACGATCCGGCGGGCCACCGCCCCGGCGATCTGCACCATCTCGATGTCGCCGAGCTCGGTGTCGAAGTGCCAGACGACCCGCTCGTTGCGGTCGCTGTCCTTGTTGAACGCGGGCACGAAGCCGCCGGCGATGTGCTCGACGGACGTGACGGTGCCCGGCAGCGGCGCCCGGTTGACGTGCACGTTGAGCGGGCTCATGAAGATCGCGACGCGGGTGCGCCCGTCCGGCCAGGCGTCGATGCTCTGCACCACGCCGTCGGCCGGCGAGATCACTCGGCCGGCGCCGATCTCACGCTCGGGGTCGCGGAAGAACCACAGCATGCCCGCGCTGAGCGCGCAGGCCGGTACCGCCGCGATGGCCCACTTGCCGTTCCGCTTGGTGAGAGCGGTGGTCAGGGCCGCGGTGGCCAGGGTCGGGACGAACCAGGGGGTGGCTCCGCGCGCGATGGTCACGCGGGGTCGCCGGCCGGCCGTCTCGGGAGCGAGGGCATCGCGCTCCGTGACGGAGTGGTGAGGGGACGGGCTGATGGGCATCGAAGACCTTTGTCGCGGGGGATCTTGGCCTGCACGGGGACCAACCGCGGGGATCGGGTGATAAAGGGGACAGCTGCTGTCCCGGTGGATGCTATCGGGAGCAGGCGGTAGGTGGGCAACCCGCCTGCTCTTCCAACTGTCTCCTGCCGTGCCGGAGCGCACGCGCTATGTGTACGACCGTAGCTGGCCGGTCCGCGGTTCCCCAAGAAACCGGTCAAGATCAGTGAGCCATCTCTCAGCCCGCGGCGCGGGTACGGCGACGGCCCCGGCACGTCCCCGAGGGCGCGTCGGGGCCCGGTGGCCCACCTTGCGGTGTGCCCTACTCGGCGAGCTTGTACTCCTCCAGCAGGCGCCGGCCGACAATCATCTTCTGGATCTCCGCAGTGCCCTCACCGATGAGCAGCATCGGGGCCTCGCGGTAGAGGCGCTCGATCTCGTACTCCTTGGAGAAGCCGTAACCACCGTGGATCCGGAAGGCGTCCTCGACGACCTCCTTGCAGTACTCGGAGGCGAGGTACTTGGCCATCCCGGCCTCCAGGTCGTTGCGCTCCCCGCTGTCCTTCTTGCGGGCGGCCATCACCATCATCTGGTGCGCGGCCTCGACCTTGGTGGCCATCTCGGCCAGCTTGAACTGGATCGCCTGGTGCTCGGCGATCTTCTTGCCGAAGGTGGTGCGCTGCTGGGCGTAGGCGATGCCCAGCTCGAAGGCGCGGCGGGCCACCCCGCAGCCGCGGGCGGCCACGTTGACCCGGCCGACCTCGACGCCGTCCATCATCTGGTAGAAGCCCTTGCCGGGGACCCCGCCGAGGATCCGGTCGGCCGGGATCCGGACGTCCTGGAGCACCAGCTCGGTGGTGTCGACGCCCTTGTAGCCCATCTTCTCGATCTTGCCGGGCACGGTCAGGCCGGGCACCGTCTCGTTCGGGCCGAAGCCCGGGGTCTTCTCGATCAGGAAGGTGGTCATGTTGCGGTAGGGGGTGCTGGCGCCCTCGTCGGTCTTGCAGAGCACCGCGACCACCGAGGAGGTGCCGCCGTTGGTCAGCCACATCTTCTGGCCGTTCAGGACGTAGAACTCCCCGTCCTTGACGCCCTTGGTGCTGATCGCCGAGACGTCGGAGCCCAGCGCCGGCTCGGACATCGAGAAGGCGCCGCGCAGCTCGCCGGCCGCCATCCTGGGCAGGAAGTAGTCCTTCTGCTCCTGGGTGCCGTGCGCGTTGATCATGTGCGCGACGATGAAGTGGGTGTTGACGATCCCGGAGACCGACATCCAGCCGCGGGCGATCTCCTCGACCACCAGGGCGTAGGTGAGCAGCGACTCGCCGAGGCCGCCGAACTCCTCGGGGATGGTCAGGCCGAAGAGGCCGAGCTGCTTCATCCCCTCGACGATCGCGGTCGGGTACTCGTCGCGGTGCTCCAGCTCGGTGGCGACCGGGATGATCTCCTTGTCGACGAAGTCCCGCACGGTGGCGAGGATGTCCCGCTGGATCTCGGTGAGGCCGTCGGTCTGTGCGAGGCGTCCCATCGTGCGGCTCCCTGTCTTTCAGGCATGAGGGTGGGGGTTCGGGGCCCCGCGGAGCGTGACATCCGCGGGGCCCCGGGACCGGGCAGCGGCCGATGACGGCGGCCGCTGACCGGGGGTCTTAGGAAAGCGGCGTGGGCCGGCCGGGCTGCTCGCCGCCGCGCGCCTCGATGTAGGTCGCGGTCGGCACCATCACCTTGCGGCGGAAGATGCAGACGACCGTGCCGTCCTGCTTGTAGCCCTTGGTCTCCACGTACACGATGCCGCGGTCGTCCTTGGACTTGGACGGCCACTTGTCGAGCACCGTGGTCTCGCCGTAGATGGTGTCGCCGTGGAAGGTCGGGGCGATGTGCCGCAGCGACTCGATCTCCAGGTTGGCGATCGCCTTGCCGGAGACGTCCGGCACCGACATGCCGAGCAGCAGCGAGTAGACGTAGTTGCCCACGACCACGTTCTGGCCGAAGTCGGTGGTCCGCTCGGCGTAGTTGCGGTCCATGTGCAGCGGGTGGTGGTTCATGGTCAGCAGGCAGAAGAGGTGGTCGTCGTACTCGGTGACCGTCTTGCCGGGCCAGTGCTTGTAGACCGCGCCGACCTCGAACTCTTCGTAGGTGCGTCCGAACTGCATGATCAGGTGACTCCTAGCGGAACAGGAGGGGCTTCAGGACTGGGGAGCCTCGAACTTCGAGGTGCGCTGCATGCCGGCCGCCCGGCCCTTGCCGGAGACCACCAGGGCCATCTTGCGGCTGGCCTCGTCGATCATCTCGTCGCCGAGCATCGCCGAGCCCTTGAACCCGCCCGCCTCCGAGGTGCACCAGTCGTACGCGTCCAGGATCAGCTCCGCGTGGTCGTAGTCCTCCTGCGAGGGGGAGTAGATCTCGTTGGCCGCGGCGACCTGGTCCGGGTGCAGCACCCACTTGCCGTCGAAGCCCAGCGCGGCCGAGCGGCGGGCCACCTCGCGGTACCCCTCCTGGTTGCGGATCTGCAGGTAGGGACCGTCGATCGCCTGCAGGTCGTTGGCGCGGGCCGCCATCAGGATCCGCATCAGGATGTAGTGGTAGGCGTCGGCGCCGTAGCCGGGCGGCTGCTCGCCGACCACCAGGGACTTCATGTTGATCGAGGCCATGAAGTCGGCCGGGCCGAAGATGATGGTCTCCAGCCGCGGCGAGGCGGTGGCGATCGCGTCGACGTTGATCAGGCCCTTGGCGTTCTCGATCTGCGCCTCGATGCCGATCTTGCCGACCTCGAAGCCCATGGTCTTCTCGATCTGGGTGAGCAGCAGGTCCAGCGCGCGGACCTGCTCGGCGTCCTGCACCTTGGGCAGCATGATGCAGTCCAGGTTCTGGCCGGCGCCCTCGACCACCGTGATGACGTCGCGGTAGGTCCAGTGGGTGGTCCAGTCGTTGACCCGGACCACCTTGGTCTTGTTGCCCCAGTCGCCGTTGTTCAGGGCGTCGACGATGGTGTGCCGGGCGCTCTCCTTGACCAGCGGGGCGCAGGCGTCCTCCAGGTCCAGGAAGACCTGGTCGGCCGGCAGGCCCTGGGCCTTCTCCAGGAAGCGCGGGTTGCTGCCGGGCACCGCGAGGCAGGAGCGGCGCGGGCGCAGTCGGTTAACCGTCATGATGCGAGAGTCTCTTCCGTGCGGGGGGCGAGGATCGGGTCCAGCCGGTTGGCCAGCCGGATCTCGTCCACGATCCGGCCGATGATGGTGGTGATGCCGAAGTCCTTCGGGGTGAACACGGCGGCGACCCCGGCGGCCTTGAGCGCTTCGCCGTCCGCTGCCGGGATGATGCCACCAACGATCACCGGGACATCCTCCACCCCGGCCCGCCGCAGTCGGGTCAGCACGTCCGGAACCAGCTCGGGGTGCGCCCCGGAGAGGATGGACAGCCCCACGCAGTGCACGTCCTCGGCGACCGCCGCGGCGACGATCTGCTCCGGCGTCAGCCGGATGCCCTGGTAGACCACCTCGAAGCCGGCGTCCCGGGCCCGCACCGCGATCTGCTCGGCGCCGTTGGAGTGCCCGTCCAGGCCCGGCTTGCCGACCAGCAGGCGCAGCTTGGCGCAGCCCAGCTCGGCGGCCGTGGCGGCGGCCGCGGCGCGCACCGCGGCCAGCTCGCCGCCGGGCTCGGCGACCACCGCCACCGGCGCGCCGCCGACCCCGGTGGGCGCCCGGTACTCGCCGAACACGTCGCGCAGCGCGAAGGCCCACTCGCCGGTGGTCACCCCGGCCCGCACGCAGGCCAGGGTGGCGGCCATCAGGTTGGCCTCGGTGGCGGCGACCGCCTTGAGCTCGGCCAGCGCCGCCCGGGCGGCGGCCTCGTCGCGCTGCGCCCGCCAGGCCGCCAGCGCGTCGACCACGCCCTGCTCGGCGGCCGGGTCGACCACCATGATCGCGGAGTCCAGGTCGGCGGTGAGCGGGTTCTCCTCGGTGGTGTCGAAGCAGTTCACCCCGATGATCTTGTCCTCGCCGCTCTCGATCCGGGCCCGCCGCTCGGCGTGCGAGGCGACCAGCGCGGACTTCAGGTAGCCGGACTCGACGGCGGGGATCACGCCGCCCATCTCCAGCACCTTGGCGATCTCCGCCTCCGCGCCGGCCAGCAGCTCGGCGGTCTTGGCCTCGATCACGTGCGAGCCGTTGAACAGGTCGCCGTACTCCAGCAGGTCCGACTCGTAGGCGAGCACCTGCTGGATCCGCAGCGACCACTGCTGGTCCCACGGTCGGGGCAGGCCGAGCGCCTCGTTCCAGGCGGGCAGCTGGACGGCCCGGGCCCGGGCGTCCTTGGAGAGGGTGACGGCGAGCATCTCCAGCACGATCCGCTGGACGTTGTTCTCCGGCTGGGCCTCGGTCAGCCCGAGCGAGTTGACCTGCACCCCGTAGCGGAACCGGCGCTGCTTGGGGTCCTCGATCCCGTACCGCTCCCGGGTGACCTTCTCCCAGAGCTGCCCGAAGGCGCGCAGCTTGCACATCTCCTCGACGAACCGCACGCCGGCGTTGACGAAGAAGGAGATCCGCCCGACCATCTCGCCCAGCCGCTCGGGCGGCAGCTGGCCCGAGTCGCGCACCGCGTCCAGCACGGTGATCGCGGTGCACATGGCGAAGGCGATCTCCTGCACCGGGGTGGCGCCGGCCTCCTGCAGGTGGTAGCTGCAGATGTTGATCGGGTTCCACTTGGGGATGTTGGCCACCGTGTAGGCGATCATGTCGGTGATCAGCCGGATCGACGGCCCGGGCGGGAAGACGTGCGTCCCGCGGGACAGGTACTCCTTGACGATGTCGTTCTGGGTGGTGCCGGTCAGCTGCGCGATGTCGGCGCCCTGCTCCTCGGCGACCACCTGGTACATGGCCAGCAGCCACATCGCGGTGGCGTTGATGGTCATGGAGGTGTTGGTGCGCTCCAACGGGATGCCGTCGAAGAGGGTGCGCATGTCGCCCAGGTGCCCGACCGGCACGCCGACCCGGCCGACCTCGCCGCGGGCCAGCACGTGGTCCGCGTCGTAGCCGGTCTGGGTGGGCAGATCGAAGGCGACCGACAGGCCGGTCTGGCCCTTGGCCAGGTTGCGCCGGTAGAGCGCGTTGGAGTCGCTCGCGGTGGAGTGCCCCGCGTAGGTCCGCATCAGCCAGGGGCGGTCCCGCTTGCGCGGCTCGCTCGGCTGCTGACTGTCAGTCATCTCAGATGTCCCTGAAGCGGTTGATGGCGTCGACGTGCTGGGCGCGGAACTCGGCGTCGCGCACGCCCAGGCCCTCCTCGGGGGCCAGGCAGAGGACGCCGACCTTGCCCTGGTGCTTGTTGTGGTGCACGTCGAGGGCGGCCTGGCCGGTCTGGTCGAGCGAGTAGACCTTGGAGACGGTCGGGTGGATCTTGCCCTTGGCGATCAGGCGGTTGGCCTCCCAGGCCTCGCGGTAGTTGGCGAAGTGCGAGCCGACGATCCGCTTGAGCGACATCCACAGGTAGCGGTTGTCGTACTGGTGCATGTAGCCCGAGGTGGAGGCGCAGGTGACGATGGTGCCGCCCTTGCGGGTGACGTAGACGCTGGCGCCGAAGGTCTCCCGGCCCGGGTGCTCGAAGACGATGTCGACGTCCTCGCCACCGGTCAGCTCGCGGATCTTGCCGCCCAGGCGCTTCCACTCGCGCGGGTCCTGGTTGTTCTCGTCCTTCCAGAACTTGTAGCCCTCGGCGGAGCGGTCGATGATCGCCTCGGCGCCCATCCGCCGGCAGATCTCGGCCTTCTGCGGGCTGGAGACCACGCAGATCGGGGTGGCGCCGCCGGCCAGCGCGTACTGGGTGGCGTAGGAACCCAGGCCGCCGCTGGCGCCCCAGATCAGCACGTTGTCGCCCTGCTTCATGCCGGCGCCGTTCTGCGACACCAGCTGGCGGTAGGCGGTGGAGTTGACCAGGCCCGGGGAGGCGGCCTCCTCCCAGGTGAGGTGCTTGGGCTTGGGCATCAGCTGGTTGGTCTTGACCAGGGCGAGCTGGGCCAGGCCGCCGAAGTTGGTCTCGAAGCCCCAGATCCGCTGCTCCGGGTCCATCATCGTGTCGTTGTGGCCGTCGGGGCTCTCCAGCTCGACCGACAGGCAGTGGGCGACGACCTCGTCACCGGGCTTCCAGGCGTTGACCCCGGCGCCGGTGCGCAGCACCACGCCGGCCAGGTCGGAGCCGACCACGTGGTACGGCAGGTCGTGGCGCTTGGTCAGCGGGGAGAGGCGGCCGTAGCGCTCCAGGAAGCCGAAGGTGGAGACCGGCTCGAAGATCGAGGACCAGACGGTGTTGTAGTTGACCGCGCTGGCCATCACGGCCACCAGGGCCTCGCCCGGGCCCAGTTCGGGCAGCGGCACGTCCTCCAGGTGGAGCGACTGGCGGGGGTCCTTGTCGCGGCTCTCCAGGCCGGCGAACATCTGCTCCTCGTCCTTGTGGAGCGTGACCGCCCGGTAGGACTCCGGCAGCTTCAGCGCGGCGAAGTCCGCGGTGGTGCTGTCGGTGCTGAGGATCGCGTCGAGGATTTCCTTCATGGCTGCCTCCGAAGGCGTACCTGTGTGAGGGCGCACAGGGCGTCTGGGGGAGCCGGGAGCGGACACCGGCTTCGCAAGGGGGTTCTTGGGTGGAGTGTTCGTCCCCCTGGTGTGGGGACGCCGGACGACGGCGCGCCGAGGTGGGGAGCCGCGGCGCCGCTGACTGGTGGGTAACAAGCTACTGGCACCCTGTGCCACTCGTAAAGACACCCGGTGCCAGCATTTCTCCATCGTCGCGCTAGCTGCGGACTGGTACGGAGCCGGCTCGGCGGGTCGCCCGGGAGGGCCGGAAAAGCAGGTCGAAAACGCCGCAGGGCCCGCTCCGCATCTCCGGAGCGGGCCCTGCGGCCTGCGATTTCAAGGAAGTTCGGCCTCGACTCAGCGACTGAGCGCAGCCTTGATGCTGTCCAGGACGAGGTCCAGCGGGGCGTCGGTGCGGGCCACTGTGATGAGGACCTCACCGCCCGGGGTGGCACTCAGTGCGCTGGCGGCTGCCAGTTCCACCGGTTCATCGGTGGCACCGGGTGTCACGATTGCGCCACGGCGCCGCACCCCGCGCGGCGGGGTGGCCCAGAAGGTGTTCCGGATCACCTCGAAGGAGTGGTCCAGCTGCGCCTCCACGTCCCCGAACCCGCCGGCCCGCAGCCAGCGCCGCAGCACGTGGTTGTGGGCCGCGACCACCGCGGCGGCCGACACCTCGGCGAGCATCGAGTCGTCGTCCCCGCCGAGCTGCCAGCCCGCCGGGACCTCGGCCAGCCGGTTGCCCTCCCGGGCCCCGTCGCGCGCCCCGTCCGGCGCCGCCGCGACGGCGGCGTCGAAGCGGCCCAACAGGTAGCGGGTGAAGAGCCGCTCGTAGCGGGCCACCACCGCGATCTCCCGCTCGCGCAGCGCCGGCACCTGGCGGATCAGCTGGTACCGCGCCACCGAGACCGCCGGGGTGGAGGCGTACATGTGCAGCACCTCCTTGATCCCGCGGCAGACCACGTCCAGCGGGTGCTCCTCCGGCTCGGCGCTGGCCAGCAGGTCGGCCACCCGGACCAGGGTGTCGTCGTGGTCCGGGAAGATCGCCTCCTCCTTGGACCGGAAGTACCGGAAGAAGGTGCGCCGGGCCACCCCGGCGGCCGCGGCGATCTGATCGACCGTCGTCTCCTCGTACCCCTGTCCGGCGAACAGCTCCATCGCGGCGGCGGCGAGGTCCTGCCGCATCTGCTGGCGCTGGGCGGCGGCCCGGCGGCTGCCCGGCCCCTGCTCGGCGGTCGGACGTGCGTCCTGTTCGACGGATGACTGTTCCCGGTCCATGGTCGGAACGCTACACGCCTGGCCGATCGCGCCCGGCGCCGTTCGGGGCACCGGGCGCCGCACCGGCGCCGCCTGCGGACTGACCGCCGGACGCGGCCAGCGGGCGGAGACCGCGCCGTTGCCCCAGACCGGCCGCAGCGGCTGGCGCACCTCGCCGGGCAGCGGGCGGCCGGGGGTGCCGGGCGCGGGGCGGCCCTCGGGTGTGGGCAGGACAAAGGGGCCCCTGTCGGCGGTCCCC
>NZ_JBNQTI010000237.1:0-9700 GCF_050325825.1 Kitasatospora sp. LaBMicrA B282 | reverse complement strand
CTCACGGCGGCCGAATGCTCGGCGCGGTGATGCCGGTCTGGTACATCAGCTCGGTCGTCCTGGTCGCGGTCTGGGCCGTCGCCGGACACCAGCACCACGGCACCGGTCTGGTCGTCACCGCCGCCGCGCTGACCCGACCGGGCCCGGGACGTTCCCGGGACTGCCCAGGGCCGCCCAGGGCCACCCGGGGCTGCGCCGGGTCGGGCCTCCCCGGGGCTGCGCCGGCTCGGGCCCGGGTCGGGCCCTGGTCGGGCCCTGGTCAGCCGGCGAGCGCCAGCAGCTCGGCCAGCGAGCCGATCGCGGCGATCCCGGCCCGGGCCGCCCGCTCGGCGCCGGGGCCGGGGCCGCGCCGGTTCAGCCAGCGGCTCTGCAGCCCGGCCTCCCGGGCGCCCAGCGCGTCCTCGTCCAGGTGGTCCCCGACGTGCAGCACGGCCGCCGGCAGCACGCCGAGCCGCTCGGCGGTGAGGTGGAACATCCGCGGATCGGGCTTGTACAGCCCCGACTCGGCCGGACTGGTGACGCAGTGGAAGCGGCCGGCCAGGCCCGCCACCAGCTCCGGGTCGGTGTTGCCGTTGGTGGTGACGGCCAGCGGGAAGCGGGCGGCCAGCGCCGTGAGCACCGCGACCACCTCGGGGAAGGGGGTCACCCCGCCGTGCCGGACGCGGGTGTACTCGGTGAACAGCTCGCGGGCCGCTGCCGGCTCGTCGGGTCGCCCGCAGGCGGCCAGCGCAGCGGTGAAGGCGGCCTGGCGCAGCTCGTCGAGGGTGGCGCCGGGCCGCTCGACGGCGACCCGCTCGCGCAGCGCGGCGAGCCAGTCGGCGGTGGCCGGGCCGTGCGGCGGGTGCAGGCCGGCCTCGGTCAGCCGGTCGGCGACGACCGCGAGGGCGAGCTGCGAGGCGGTACCGAAGTCCCACAGGGTGTCGTCGGCGTCGAAGGAGATCGCGGCTACCTGGCTCCGGGGCGGCGTCATGGGGGCCGAGCATAGCGGCGGGCCGGCGGCGCGCTCGACTGAGCGTGCTGCCGGCCCATGAGGCACCGTTCGGCCCTCGCTGGTCAGGCGGTGAGCGCCTCCGGATGCTCACCGTGGTGGACGGGACGGGACCGGCCCAGCGGAACCGGAGTCCCTTGGTGGTCGGTATGGTCGTGGTGCTCGAAGTCACGGAACTGGTCCGTGCCGCCGAACGGTTCCAGGTAGGGCCGCCAGCGCGGGTCCTTGATCCCGGTTCCGATGATGCGCCAGGCGAGCCCGCTGGGCGGGGCCGGCGGTCGCTTCATCCGCCACCCGAGTTCGGTCAGGTGGCGGTCGGCCTTCATGTGGTTGCAGCGGCGGCAGGCCGCCACCACGTTGTCCCAGCGGTGCTGCCCGCCGCGACTGCGCGGGATCACGTGGTCGACGCTGGTGGCGGCGGCCCCGCAGTAGACGCAACGCCCGTGGTCACGGGCGAAGAGTGCGCGGCGGGTGAGCGGAACTGGCCCGCAGAACGGCACCCGGACGAACCGGGTGAGCCGGACCACGGAGGGCGCCGAAACGGCGTTGGTGGCGCTGTGCAGAGTGACACCCGAGTCCTCCAGGCTGACCGCCTTGTGATTGAGGACCAGGATGAGGGCGCGGCGCATCGATACGACGCCGAGTGGCTCGTAGGACGCGTTGAGGACCAGGACATGCGGCACGGATGCCTCCTTGGACGCCTGCGGCGCGTGGCTCGCGCCGGGACGAGCGGATGACCGCGCATCGCTGCGCGATCACCCCCAGTGTCGCCTTACGACTTTGTACGGCGCCACCACTACCGGGTAACGGACCGAAGAGGGTTCGGGTCCGCACCGGTCGTCCTGATCTCTATGCCCAGCGGCGTGCCGCATCGCACTCGAACGGCCCACGGCGCGCCGCTGAGCGGCCTAGCAAGATCACTCCGGCGGGAGCGGGCCGCCCGGACGGGGGAAACGGCGGGTGAACGCGGGTGCGGACGGGCGCTAGGCTGAGCCGCACGGTCCGCGCGGTCGGCGTGTCCGCGGCGGACCCCGTGCGTGTCCGCCTGCAGGAAGGTTCCACCGTGAGCTGGCCCGGTCCCCCGGCCCTTCTCTCCCTGGCCGCCGGTCACCCGGCCGCCTCGCCGAGCCCGGGCTCCGGCGCCGGTTCGGGCGCGGGCTCCGTCCCGGAGCTCCACCTGCCGACCAGTGCGGACGACGTGGCCACCAGCGCCCGCAACACCGCGACCTGGTTCGACAGCAACTGGACCGGCTGGGTCGAGGGTGCCCTGCGGATCGTCATGATCGTGGTGCTGGCGCTGCTGCTGCGCGCGGTGGTGCGCAAGCTGATCGCCCAGTTCATACACCGGATGACCCGGGAGCCCGAGGCCGACGCCGAGGCCGGGACCCGGCTGGGCGGCCTGCTGGTCAACACCGAGCGCCGTCAGCAGCGCTCCGCCGCGATCGGCTCGGTGCTGAGCAGCGTCTCCTCCTTCGGCATCCTGGGCACCGCCGCGCTGATGGTGCTCTCCGCGCTCGGCATGGACCTGGCCCCGCTGCTGGCCAGCGCCGGGGTGGCCGGCGTGGCGATCGGTTTCGGCGCCCGCAACCTGGTGACGGACTTCCTCTCCGGGGTCTTCATGATCATGGAGGACCAGTACGGCGTGGGGGACGAGATCGACACCGGGGTGGCCACCGGCACGGTGCTGGAGGTCGGGCTGCGGGTCACCAAGCTGCGCGGGGCGAACGGCGAGATCTGGTACATCCGCAACGGCGAGGTGAAGCGGATCGCCAACATGAGCCAGGGCTGGTCCACCTCGACCGTGGACGTGCAGGTCGGCTACAAGGAGGACCTGTCCCGGGTGGAGGCGCTGATCCTGTCGACCGCGGAGCGGTTCGCCAAGGAGTCGCCCTGGGACGAGCTGCTCTGGGACCCGGTCGAGGTGCTCGGCGTGGAGTCGGTGGCGGCCGACACCGTGGTGCTGCGGGTGCAGGCCAGGACCATGCCGGGGAAGGCGTCGCTGGTCACCCGGGGGCTGCGGCAGCGGCTCAAGGAGGCCTTCGACGAGGCGGGGATCAAGCTCAAGGAGGACGCCGCCGCGACGCCGGCCGCGACCGCCGCACCGGCGGACACCACCCTGCCGCCGTCCGCGCTCTCCGACCCGGCCTCGGCCCGCTCGCTCTCCACCCGCCCGATCCCGGCGCCCACGCCGGAGGAGGAGCACGCCTTCAACAAGCTGCCCTGACCGACCGGCCGTCCTGACCGGCGGCTCCCGGAGCCCCGCGACCACCCCGGTCGCGGGGCTCCGGTGCGTTCCGGGCCCGGCGTCCGCGGCACCCGGGCCGTCCGGCGCCGCTGCCGAAGTCATTGACAGCCCGGAAACTGTTAGTAAAGTTTCCAATCACAGGCAGCCCCCAGGCGGCATCCGACCCGCGGCCGATGGAGGAGGATCAAGCGCGTGACCGACACCACCAGCACCCCCCGCCCCGGCACCCCCAGTCGTCTGCGGGCGATCAACGACCGGGCCGCGCTCGACCTGCTGCTCGCCCACGGCCCGCTCTCCCGCACCCGGATCGGCACCCTGACGGGCCTGTCCAAGCCCACCGCCTCGCAGCTGCTGGCCCGCCTGGAGGCGGCCGGCCTGGTGCTGCCGGTCGGCACCACGGCCGGCGGTCCGGGCCCCAACGCCCAGCTCTACCAGCTGAATCCGGCCGCCGGCCACGTCGCGGGACTGGACGTGACACCCGGCCAGATCCGCTTCGCGGTGGCCGACCTGACCGGCCGCACGCTGGCCGAGCACCTGGTGGCCACGCCCGGGCGGCAGGCCGGCGGCACGGTCGCCCGGGTGGCCGACGGGGTGGCCGCGACGCTGCGGCAGGCCGGCCTGGCGGCGGACTGCCTGACCGAGGTCACCATCGGCACCCCGGGCGCCATCGACCCGGCCACCGGGAAGCTGCGGTACGCCCCGCACCTGCCCGGCTGGCACGCCCCGCAGCTCACCGAGGAGCTGGCCGCGGCCCTGGGCGCGCCGGTCTCGATCGAGAACGACGTCAACCTGGCCGCGGTCGCCGAACAGGCGCTCGGCTCGGCGCAGGGCTGCCGGGACTTCGTGCTGCTCTGGGCCGCGGACGGGATCGGCGCCGCGATCGTGCTCGGCGGCCGGCTGCACCGCGGCTTCACCGGCGGCGCCGGCGAGGTGGGGTACATGCCGCTGCCCGGCGCGCCGGTGGTCCGCAACGTCCGCCGGGAGAACGCCGGCGGCTTCCAGCAGCTGGCCGGCGCCAACGCCGTGCTGGCGCTGGCCCGGCAGCACCGGCTGTCCGCCCGCACGGCCGAGGCGGCGATCGAACGCGCGCTGGCCACCCCGGGCGCGGGCGACGCGTTCCTGCGCGAGCTGGCCGACCGGCTGGCCACCGGGCTGGCCTCGATCGTCGCGGTGATCGACCCGGAGCTGGTGGTGCTCTGCGGCGCCATCCCGAACGCCGGCGGCGAGCGGCTGCGCGAGCTGGTCCAGGAGGAGCTCGACGGCCTCGCGGTGCCCCGGCCCCGGCTGCTCAACGGCACCGTGCCCGGCTCCCCGGTGCTGCACGGCGCCCTGCAGCACGCCCTGACCGCCGCCCGGGAGAGGGTCTTCACCACGGCCTGAGTCCGCCCGCCCGAGTCCGCCCGCCCGAGTCCGCCCGCCCGAGTCACCCGCGCCCGCCCCACAGAGACCCGAGTCACCGAACCGCACCCCATGCGCCATCCCCGCACACCGTCTCGCCCAGCACAGCCTCCCCCCATCCCCCGCCGGGGCGACGGGCACTGCCGCCCGCCCCCGTACCCCCAGGAGGACCCGTGTCCCAGACCCGCACCCACCGGGCGGCCACCCTGATGGCGCTAGGTGCCAGCATCGCGCTGCTGGCCGGCTGCACCGGACAGGACTCCGGCGGCTCCGACACCTCGGCCAACGGCAAGGACGTCACCATCACGTTCTGGCACGGCTGGAGCCAGGACAACGAGCTCGCGGCGATCAACGCCAACATCACGGCCTTCGAGAAGCTCAACCCGCACATCCACGTCAAGGTGGTCGCCAACGTCTCGGACGACAAGAGCGAGCAGGCGCTGCGGGCCGGCGGCTCGAACGCCCCCGACGTGGTCTCCTCCTTCACCACCGACAACGTCGGCAAGTTCTGCGCCGACAAGATCTGGGTCGACCTGGCGCCCTTCCTCAAGCAGGACGGCATCGACCCGACCAGCACCTTCCCGGCGCCGATGCTCAAGTACAGCGGCTTCCAGGGCGACCAGTGCTCGCTGCCGCTGCTCGGCGACGCCTACGGGCTGTACTACAACAAGAAGGCGTTCGCCGCCGCCGGCATCGCCCAACCGCCGAAGACGTTCAGCGAGTTCGACGCCGACGCGGTCAAGCTGACGATCGCCGCCGGGGACGGCTACCAGCAGCTCGGCTTCATGCCGGACTTCCACGGCTACGAGTCCTCCCCCGCCCACTACCTGGGCCAGTGGGGCACCAAGTACTTCGGCGCCGACGGCAAGTCGGACCTGGCCGGCGACCCGACGGTGACCCAGATGCTCACCTGGCAGCGGGACCTGGTGAACAAGCTCGGCGGCTACGACAAGCTGGAGAAGTTCCGGACCACCTTCGGCGACGAGTTCAGCGCCAAGAACCCGTTCGAGACCGGCCAGGTGGCGATGGCGATCGACGGCGAGTGGCGGACCCAGTCGATCAGCGACGACAAGTCCACGGTGGACTACGCCACCGCGCCCTTCCCGGTGCCGGACGACCAGGCGAGCAGCTACGGCCGCGGCTACCAGACCGGCACCATCATCGGCATCGCCCGCACCAGCACCAAGCAGGCCGCCGCCTGGCAGCTGGTGAAGTACCTGACCACCGACACCGACGCCGTGGTCAGCTTCGCCAACGCGATCCACAACGTGCCGAGCACCGTCGCCGCGCTGAACTCGCCCAACCTGACCCAGGACCCGAACTTCAGGACCTTCCTGGACATCGCCAGGAACCCGAACTCCACCACCACCCCGGCCAGCATCAACGGCGGCGCGTACCAGGTGAGCCTGCAGAACTTCGCCTACGACGTGGAGAGCGGCAAGAAGACCGACCTGGCGGGCGGCCTCAAGGCGACCGACCAGGAGATCGACGCCGCCATCGCGCAGGCGCAGTGAGCCCGCGATGGCCGTGATCCGCTCCGCCCGCCCACCCGTCGCCCCGGCGCTGCGCCGCAAGCGCCGGCGGGAGGCCGTGCGCACCCTCGCCTTCCTCTCGCCCTGGCTGATCGGCTTCTGCTTCTTCTTCGGCTACCCGCTGGTCTCGACCGTGTACTTCTCCTTCATGAAGTACGACGGCTTCACGCCGCCGGTCTTCAGCGGGCTGAAGAACTGGACCTACGTCTTCGACCACTACCCGTTCTTCTGGCAGGGCCTGGGCAACACGCTCTGGCTGGTGGCGGTGATGGTCTCGCTGCGGGTGGTCTTCGGGCTCGGCATCGGCCTGCTGATCACCAAGGTGAAGACCGGGGCCGGCTTCTTCCGGACCGCCTTCTACCTGCCCTACCTGGCCCCGCCGGTGGCCGCCACGATCGCCTTCGCCTTCCTGCTCAACCCGGGCACCGGGCCGGTCAACCAGCTGCTCGGCAGGCTCCACCTGCCGCAGCCGGGCTGGTTCAACGACCCGACCTGGTCCAAGCCGGCGCTGACCATGCTGGCGCTGTGGGGCATCGGCGACCTGATGGTGATCTTCCTGGCCGCGCTGCTCGACGTGCCGCGCGAGCAGTACGAGGCGGCCGAGCTGGACGGCGCCGGCCCGATCCAGCGGTTCCGCTACGTCACGCTGCCCAACATCGCGCCGATCGTGATGTTCGCCGTGGTCACCGGCGTGATCCAGACCATGCAGTACTACACCCAGGCGATCGTGGCCGGGAAGGTGGCCAGCGGCGTGATCGGCGGCTCCGGCGAGCAGTTCGAACCCGGCTACCCGCACGGCTCCACCTGGACCCTGCCGCAGATGGTCTACAACCTGGGCTTCCAGCGCTTCGACACCGGCTCGGCCTGCGTGGTCGCCCTGGTGCTGTTCGCCCTGTCGATGGCCTTCACCAGCCTGCTGCTGCGCCGCCGGGCCGGCTTCGTGGGCAGCGACGACTGATCGAGGACTGACTGAGCCATGACGCTGACCGATACCCCGTCACTGCCCGGCGCGCTCTCCTCGGCCCCGCACCGCGGCGCGGCACGCACCGCCCGGCGCCGGGCCGTGCTGAACTGGGTGGCCGTGCACTCGCTGGCCGTCGCCGCGGCGCTCTTCTTCCTGCTGCCGTTCGTCTTCGTCTTCCTCACCTCGGTGATGACCGACCGGCAGGCGCTGACCACCGACTTCTGGCCGCAGCACTGGCAGTGGAGCAACTACGCGAAGGTCTGGCACACCCCCGGCTTCCTCACCTGGTGGCGCAACACCCTGGTGTACGCCGGGGCGGGCACCGCACTGACCGTGCTCTCCAGCCTGCCGGTGGCCTACGCGCTGGCCCGCTTCCGGTTCCGCGGCCGCAACCTGGCGCTGATGGCGGTGATCTCGATGATGATGCTGCCGCCGCAGGTCACGGTGATCCCGATGTACCTGTTCTGGGCCAAGCAGCTGCACCTGACCGGCACCCTCTGGCCGCTGATCATCCCGATGGCCTTCGGCGACGCCTTCACCATCTTCCTGCTGCGGCAGTTCCTGCTCACCATCCCGCGGGAGTACACCGAGGCGGCCCGGGTCGACGGCTGCGGGGAGCTGCGCACCCTGCTGCGGGTGATCCTGCCGATGGCCCGGCCGGCAGTGGCCGCGGTCGCGCTGTTCCAGTTCTTCTACTGCTGGAACGACTACTTCGGCCCGCAGATCTACGCCAGCGAGAACCCCGGCGCCTGGACCCTGAGCTACGGCCTGGAGTCGTTCAAGGGCGCCCACCACACCAACTGGAACCTGACCATGGCCGCCACCCTGCTGGTGATGGCGCCGGTGATCCTCCTCTTCTTCTTCGCCCAGAAGGCCTTCATCGAAGGCGTGACACTGACAGGGGTCAAGGGCTGATGTCACTGAAACTCGCCATCGTCGGCGGCGGCTCCACCTACACGCCCGAACTCGTCGACGGCTTCGCCCGGTTGCGCGACACCCTGCCGGTCGGCGAACTGGTGCTGGTCGACCCCGCCGCCGAACGGCTGGAGCTGATCGGCGCGCTGGCCCGGCGGATCCTCGTCCGGCAGGGCCACCCGGCCACCGTCACCACCACCGGCGACCTGGACGCCGCGGTGGCGGACGCCGACGCGGTGCTGCTGCAACTGCGGATCGGCGGCCAGGCGGCCCGCAACGAGGACGAGACCTGGCCGCTGGAGTGCGGGTGCGTCGGGCAGGAGACCACCGGCGCGGGCGGGCTGGCCAAGGCGCTGCGCACCGTGCCGGTGGTGCTGGACATCGCCGAGCGGGTGCGCCGGGCCAACCCGCACGCCTGGCTGATCGACTTCACCAACCCGGTCGGCATCGTGACCCGGGCGCTGCTGGACGCCGGGCACCGCGCGGTCGGCCTGTGCAACGTGGCGATCGGGCTGCAGCGCAAGTTCGCGGCGCACCTGGGGGTGGCCCCGGAGCGGGTGCGGCTGGACCACGTCGGGCTCAACCACCTGACCTGGGAGCGGGGGGTGACGCTGCTGGAGCCGGGGGCGGGCGGTGGCTGGGGCGGCGGCGCGGACGGGCCCGGGCGGGAGGTGCTGCCCGAGCTGCTGGAGCGGTTCGGGGAGCCGATCGCCGCCGACCTCGGGCTGCCGCTGCCGCTGCTGCGCCGGCTCGGCGTGGTGCCCTCCTACTACCTGCGCTACTTCTACCAGCACGACGAGGTGGTCGGGGAGCTACGGGTGAAGGGCTCGCGGGCCGCCGAGGTGGCCGCGATCGAGCGCGAACTGCTGGCGCTCTACGCCGACCCCGCGCTGGACACCAAGCCGGAGCTGCTGGAGAAGCGCGGCGGCGCCTACTACTCGGAGGCGGCGGTCCAGCTGCTCGCGGCGCTGCTCGGCACCGGCAGCGGGCCGGCGCCCGGGGTGCAGGTGGTGAACACCCGCAACGACGGCGTGCTGCCCTTCCTGCCCGCGGAGGCGGTGATCGAGGTCCCGGCGCGGATCGCGGACGGCCGGGTGACCGCGCTGCCGCAGCGGCCGGTCGAGCCGCTGTTCCGGGGGCTGGTCGCGGCGGTCTCCTGCTACGAGGAGCTGGCCCTGGAGGCGGCCCTGAAGGGCGGGCGGCACCGGGTCTTCGACGCCCTGCTGGCGCACCCGCTGGTCGGGCAGCTGGACCTCGCGGAGCGGCTGACCGACCGGCTGCTGGCGCACAACCGGAACCATCTGGACTGGGTCTGACGGCACGTCGACAAATCGACCAGTCGAGTCTGCCCCGGCCGCTGGGGCCGGGGCTCGGGAACGAGCCCGGGGATCGGATGGACCACCACCAGTTGGACGCACACCTGACCGCCGACGGAAGCGGCGATGCTCGCGTGGCCGGCGGCGCTCAGGAAGCCCGCGCAGCCGGCGGAACCGGCTGCGCCCGCGAAGCCGGCGGCGCCCGCGAAGCCGGCGGCGCCGTGCTCGCCGTCGACGCGGGCAACAGCAAGACCGACGTCGCGCTGGTCGCCGCCGACGGCCGGCTGCTCGGCACCGCCCGCGGCGGCGGCTTCGCCCCGCACCTGGACGGGCCCGAGGCGG
>NZ_JBNQTI010000236.1:0-9707 GCF_050325825.1 Kitasatospora sp. LaBMicrA B282 | reverse complement strand
CACGCCGCCGAGGCGACCCGGGCGGCGGGCGCCGCCAAGTCGCTGGCCGCCGAGGCCGCGAGCGCCGCCTACGCGGCGCGCGATGCGGCCAACTCGGCCGCCGAGCACGCCGACACCGCGGCGAAGGCCGCCGACGAGGCCGCGGCCCGGGCAGCCGACGCCGGTGCGGACGCCAAGCTGGCGACCGACCTGGCCGCCGGCGCCCAGCAGTCGGCCGACACCGCGAGCGCCGCGGTGGAGCAGGCCCGCAGGATCCAGGACCTGGCCCGCCGGACCGAGGCCGAGGACCTCACTTCACGCACCGCGGCAGCCGTGGAGCAGGCCAAGGACGCGCAGATCGCCTACCAGGCGCAGGTCGCCGAGAGCGACGGCGCCAGTGCCGCGGGCCGGGAACTCGACCAGCAGGCCGACCGCCTGGCCGCCGACGCCGCCAAGGCCGACGCGGATCCGCACCAGGCCGCCGCGGCCGGGCGCAAGGTCGCCCTGCGCGACCTGCAGACCCGCGGCGCCTGGCAGCAGGCCGCCGCCCGCGTGGTGCTGGCCGGCTCGGACCAGGAGGTCGTGGACTACCTGCGCGGCGGACGGGCCGAGGCGGCCGGCCGCGACCGGCGCGACCGGGTCAACCGCCTGGCGAGCGAGGCCGACTCGGCCGCGATCCGCTCGGCCGCCGACACCGCGCTGCAGGGCGATGCCGCCGGGATCGACCGGTTCCTCGAGAGCGGCCAGCACCTGGCGGCGGCCAACGACTACCGGGTGCGCGTGGTGCAGGTCGTCGGCACCGGCGAGCGCGGCGTCAAGGAGGCCGGTCAGGCCGCCCTCGCCGCCAACACCACCGATGCGCTGCGCGCGTTCCTGACCGACGGCCAGTTCGTGGCCCAGCTCAACGACGACCGGGTGCGGGCCGTCCAGCTGCTGAGCAGCGGCGGTCCGGAGGTGCAGGCAGGCGCCAGGATCGCGCTGGCCGGCCCGCCGCAGCTGGTGCACGCCTTCGTCTCCGTGGGCCAGTACCAGGCCGCGCGCAAGGACCAGCTGGCGGCCACCCACGTCGCCCGGGTCCAGCAGGTCATCGCCGAGTCGGCGGCGGTGGCGGCCGGCGCGCAGCAGAGCGCGGCCGAGGCCGGGCGGGTGGCCGCGGTCGCCCGGCTGGCCGCCACCGACGCCGACGGCTACGCCCGGCAGGCCCGTGACTCGGCCGGACAGGCCGCCGGTTACCAGGCGCAGGCCAGGCAGTCCGCCCAGCAGGCCGAGCAGTCGGCGACCCAGGCCCAGCAGGCGGCCAGGTCGGCCGCCGCCGCGCAGGTGAGTGCCGACCAGGACGCCGGCCGGGCCGCCTACTCCGCGGTCCGCGCCCAGCTCTCGGCCAAGCGTGCGGACGCCTCGGCGAACGCGGCCTGGAGCGCCGCGGCCGCCGCGCGCAGCTCGGCACTGGCGGCGGGCAAGGACGCCGGCGCCGCGAGCGCGGCGGCGAAGGAGGCCCGCGAGGCCTACTACGCCACGGCCCTGCAGGAGTGGGAGGAGCACCGACGCCAGGAGGACCAGCGGCGCAAGGACGAGGAACGCCGGGCCCAGGAGGCCAAGGACCAGGCGCAGCAGGGCAGGCCGCCCGGGATGTCCCAGCAGGAGTACTTCGAGATGCTCACCGAGATGATGCGCAACGGACCGATCGTGGAGCGCCCGAAGCCGAGCGCGCTGCAGCTGGGCTTCCAGTGGGCGCTCGGTCTCGGCGAGCGCCAGGTGGACTACAAGGCCGGGGACAAGTTCACCGAGGAGCTCCGCAAGGACCACTCGATGGACGTGGTCCGCGGCCGGATCCGGGACGGCATCGCGCAGGGCCTGACGGCCGGCAAGGACGGCTACAGCGTGCTGGGTCAGGAAGGGGTGCCGCGACTGCTGTCGGATGCGCTCGACGTCCAGACGTTCGGCATCTCGGGTTGGCTGGACGGCAAGACCAGCGGCGGCAAGTACGGCAGTGCCAGCTCCGTCTTTGTTGGTTCGTATGACTACTCCTATAAAGTCGTCTCGCGCGACGACCAGCGAGGGACGGCCCAGGTGGAGATCAGGATCAAGAACGACACGACCTTCAATTCCCTGGTGCACCCGCCCGTGTTCCGCAACGCTTGGGACACCTGGGTCGGTGGCCCGATCAACAGCCTTGCCGACAAGATCGGCGGCCCGATGTCCACCAGGACCCAGACCGTCACCTGGACCGAAGAGGTGAACCTGCGATGAGGAAGTGGCTCGCGATCGCGCTGGGCGTCGGCGTGCTCGGGCTCGCCGGGCTGGTCGCCGCCGTGTTCCTGGTGCCCGGCGCGACCGGTGGGCGGGCCAGACCGGACCAGCTGGTCGGCGCCTGGTCCGGCGACCAGGACGCGCGACTGACGCTGCGCCCGGACGGCACCCTGGACGCCGTCGCCCTGCCCACCGACCTCTCGGTCCCCGACCACCGGCCGGTCGACCCGTTCACCGGGGCGGGCACCTGGACCCTGGAGCCGAAGCACGGGCCGGCCGACCAGGAGCTCAGGCTCGTACTCGCCACGCCACAGGGCCGCACCGGACTGCGGGTGCTGATCAAGGGTGACGGCGCCGACGGCGGGATCTACCTCCCGGGCGACGAGGACGCCGGGACGGGGTTCGTGCTCCACCGGTCCCCCTGAGCCTGACGGGCGCCTCGCCCTACCGCTCGATCAGCGGGGCGGCGGGAAACCCGTGGTCCTGCCAGATGCGGCGGGACGTCTCCTCCGGGTAGGCGGTGACGGTCGGCGTCTCGTCGAAGAGCTGCACCAGGCGTTCCTCCCGGTCGTACCCGGGCCAGCCGGGGTCCCCGTGGGTGGCGAAGGCCACCCACGCCGCGCGCATCCGGCTCGACAGCGCCTCGGCTTCGGGGGACGGACCGTCGCCGATCAACGCGGCGGGCTGACCGCGGTCCAGGTTCCCGAAGACCAGCGGCACGTCGAGGCCGTGACAGGCGCCGAGCACCCCGCCCAGGCCCGGAGCGGACCAGGTCAGCTCGTACACGTGGGCGCGGCCACCCGCCGTGGTCTGGCTCTCGGCCAGGCGCAGCGTCGGCATCCGGAACAGCCAGTCGGACAGGACCAGTTCGTACAACCGGTCCGGGTCCGCGGCCGACCAGGCCGCGCGATAGCGGCGTTCACCATCGGGTCCCGGCCCGAACACCCGTAGCGCGGTGGCCGCCTGATCTGGTGTCACCTGGCCGAGCAGGCCGTCCAACGCCGTGAGCAGTCGCTGCTCGTCGCGCGTGTGGCCGACCAGCAGGTCGATGTCCCGACCCGCGCCGTCGGCCAGGGCCTGCCAGGGCGTGACCGGCAGCAGCACGCCGTCGACGACGGGCGAGAACGGGATGGACCGGTGCGCGACCGGGCCCCAGCGGTGCGCCCACGCGGCCATCCTGGCGCCGACCGCGTCGCCGGCGGCGGACAGCCGGGCCGCGGGCACCGTGGACAGGTCGGCCACCGTGGGCCGCAGGGAGAGCTCGGCGGCGCAGGCGGCGGCGATGTCGGCGGCCAGGTCCGGGGTGAAGAACGTGCCCTGCACGCTCTGCGCGACCGCCCGGGCGAAGAGCCCGGCCCCGGCCGCCCGGTCCATCGCCAGCAGCGCGGCCACGGAGCCGGCGCCCGCCGACTGTCCGAAGACCGTCACCCGGTCCGGGTCGCCGCCGAAGGCCCGGATGCCCTCGTTCACCCAGCCGAGGGCGGCGACCTGGTCGAGCAGGCCCCGGTTGGCGGGCGCTCCCTCGAGCTGTCCGAAACCCTCGAACCCCACCCGGTAGTTGAACGTCACCACGACGACGCCGTGGCGGGCCAGCCGAGCGCCGTCGTACTCGGGAAGGCCCGACATGCCGACCGTGTACGCGCCGCCGTGGATCCAGACCAGCACCGGCAGCCGGGCGCCCGCGCCCGGATCGGGCGACCAGATGTTGAGCGTCAGCCAGTCGTCTCCCGCCGCGTCCTGGGCCAGCGCGGCCATGCCGAGCGCGCCGCCCTGGGGCGGCGGCGGCCCGAACGAGACCGCCGACCGCACGCCGTCCCAGCTCCGCGCCGGGCGCGGCGCGGCGAAACGCAGCGCGCCGACCGGCGGCTCGGCGAACGGAATGCCACGGAAGACGGCGATCCCCGCCTCCCACGCACCACGGACCGCCCCGCCCGGCGCCCGCACCACCGGCTCGACCCCGAACGACGCAGCGTTGACCTCGGCCATTACTCCTCCTCTTCGGTCACGCACGATCCACCGGCTGCGGCTCGGCCGCACCACTGCGGATCATCCCGCCAAGTCGGGCCGGTAGCCTGCCATTTCCCGCGTCGGAGCGGCCCGGGCGACCAGGCGGTAGGCGTTGGACAGGCGCAGGCGGCCGGCGACGGGGGCGAGCAGGTGGTCGATCGCGGTCGCCGCCAGCAGCACCGGGGAGCCGGCCAGGAAGAGGGCGCCGCGCAGCAGCAGCCGCAGCCGCCCGGGCGGTGCGCCCGGTGCCCAGGGCGCGTCCTCACGCGGGGCGCGGGCGTCCAGCAGCAGCCAGCAGGCGGCCAGCAGGTCCACCGGGTCGTGCGCTTCGCCGTGCTGTTCCAGCACCACCTCGAAGCCCAGCTCGCCGAGGCGGCGGCGCAGGTTGGCCACCGGCATCAGGTTCAGGTGCTGCGGCTGGAGCCAGGGCAGCCACCAGCGCCCGAGCGTGCGGGCCCACCCGCACGCCGGGTCGGGGACCTCGATCACCAGCAGGCCGCCGGGGCGCAGCGCCGCCCGGGCGGCCGTCAGCTCCCGGGTCGGGTCGGTGCTGTGCTCGAGGTAGTGGAACATGCTCACCACGTCGTACCGCCCGGCCAGGGTGGGCGCGAGCTCGGGGAAGGAGCCGCGGTGGCCGTGCGCCAGCCGGCCCTCCCGCTCGGCCAGCAGCACGCCTTCGCTGGAGTCCAGTCCGTCGAAGGAGGTGTCGGGGAAGACCTCGCGGGCGGTGTGGCAGAAGTGGCCGTGGCCCGTGCCCACGTCCAGCCAGCGCTCCGGGGCGGGGGCGAGCGGGGCCACGGACCGGGCGCGGCCGCGGTAGGCCCCGGCCCGGGTGGCGAACATCCCGGCCAGGCGCTGCTCGCCCAGGCCGTCGTAGAAGTCGCGGTAGTAGAACTCCAGTCCGGCGTCGGTCAGTCGGGGGTTCTGGAAGACGTGCCCGCAGCTGTGACACTCCGTCAGGACGAACCGGCCCGGCTTGTGCTGGAGCAGGTCGCGGGTGCGCAGCCGGACCCGCAGCAGGGTGGAGCGGCACCAGGGACAGGTCGAGCGGCGCGGTTCGAAGAACCGGTCGGTGCCGTCGGCCAGGTCGGCGCGGTAGCGGGGGCGCAGCACGGCGACCTGCGCGGCCCGGGCGGCCGCCTTGCCGGTGGTGGTGCGGGGAGCTCCGGTGCTGCGGTCCGGTGTCGTGGTCATCGCAGGCTCCTGTCCGGGCGCCGGGGTTCCGCGGCGAGCAGCTGTTCCAGGCCGGTGGCCGCGGCGGTCGCGCCGCCCGCCGCGCGGAACGAGGCGCCGATCCGGTGCGCCGCGGTCCGGTACGCGGGGTCGTCGAGCACCGCGTCCAGCGCGCGCCCGAGCAGCGCCGCGTCGGCCCGGCCGAAGCGCACCCGCAGGCCGGCTCCGGCCGCCACCACCTGGCCGGCCACCACCGGTTGGTCGTCGCGGATCGGGGCGACCACCAGCGGCACGCCGTGCCACAGGGCTTCGCAGACGGTGTTGTGGCCGGCGTGGCAGATCACGGCGGCGGTGCGGGCCAGCAGCGGCAGTTGCGGGATCGAGGGCAGGACCAGCAGGTCGGGGCCGGGCGGGGGCTGCCCCAGCACCGCGCCGGGGTCGACGATCACCGCCTGCACCCGGTCGGCACGGGCGTGCAGGGCCTGCCGGCAGGCGGTCAGGAAGGCGGCGCCCGTGTCGCTGTTGGCCGTGCCAAGGGTGACGAGCACCGTCGCACGATCGGGGTCCAGCCACGGCCAGGGGAAGTCCGGGCCGGTGGGGCGGGTGGTGATCGACGGGCCGACGAAGCGGATCGGGCCCGGCGGCGAGGTGACGGGTCCGGTGAGTTCCGCGGTGGTGAAGGCGAGGGTCAGCCGCGGGGAGAACCGCGGGTCACCGCTCCCCGGCGGGGCACCGAGCCGCCTGCGCAGGTCGGCAAGCAGGCCGCTGATCCAGCCGTCCACCAGGGGCAGGCCGCTCAGCGCACCGGTGAACTCGGCCGAGGTGGTGGCGGAGGTGGCCCACGGCAGGCCGAGCCGCTCGGCGACCAGCGCGCCGGCCACCGCCTGCTGGTCCACGACGAGCAGGTCGGGGCGGAAGCTGCGCACCGCGGCCGCCACCCCCGGGGCCATCGCCTCGGCGAGCGGGACCAGGAAGGCCTCCCAGAGGAACTTCAACGCCGCCACGCCACGCAGCTCCGGCGGTCGCCCGACCTGCTCCCCCGCGGGGGCACCGCAGGGGAAGACCTCGGCGTGCGGGCCCGCGAGCGCGCGGACCGGGTCGGGCAGCCCCGCCCAGGCCGCGGTGTGACCGCGGGCGGTCAGCTCCGCGGCGACTCCCACGGTCGGGTTGACGTGCCCGACCAGGGGCGGGACGACGAACAGGACGCGGCTCACCGGGCACTCCTCCGGTCGGCGGCGCGGCTCGGTGTCCCGGCGGTGGCGAGGTCGGCCGCCGGGGCGCGCAGCGGCACGCCTTGGTCGCGCAGCCAGGACAGCGTCAGTTCGCGGACCACCTCCGGGGTCTCGATCAGCACGGAGTGCTCCTGGCCGGGGACGAAGGTACTGCGGCAGTCGGGCAGCAGCGCCTCCAGCCAGGCCGCCTGCGGGGCCAGGTCGGACCGGGTGCCGTAGACGGCCAGCACCGGGCAGCGGATCGCCCGCAGCTCGGCCTCGGCGGGCAGCCTGCTGGCGGGGATCTCGCGGGCCAGGGTGGTCTGGGCCAGCAGCACGCCGGCCGAGCGGGCCAGCCGGGCCGTGTGCCGGCCGCGCTGGGCCGCGACCCAGGCCAGTGTGGACTTCTTGACGAGTTCGGTCTCCGCCCGCCGCAGGATGCCGTCCAGTTTGCCGGCCCAGGCGGCGGTGGCGGGCTCGGACTCGACGGCCAGGATGCTGCGGACCTGCGCCGGGCGCCGGGCGGCGAGGGCGAACGCCACGGTGCCGCCGAAGGAGTTGCCCAGCAGGTGGAGGGGGCCGGTCTCCCCCAGCCGGTCCAGCAGGTTCTCCAGGTCGTCGACGAACCGCTCGAGCCGGTAGCCGGACGGCGGCCGTGCGGTGCGCCCGTGGCCGCGCTGGTCGTACATCAGGACCCGGGCCCCGGCGCCGGCCAGGGCGGGGGCCAGGGTGAAGTAGTAGCTGGCGAGGCTGTCGGTGAGCAGCCCGTGCAGCAGGACGACGGTCGCCGCGGGCGCTCCCCCGTCCCGTGGTTCCAGCCACTGCACGTGGCAGCGCAGCCCGTCGAGGTCGAGGAAGGCCATGGTCAGCTCCGCTCCTCGGTGCGCAGGCAGTCCGCGACGTGGTCGACCAGCCGGCCGACGGTCAGGGCGATGATCTCCTCGAGTTCCATGCCCGCGATGAACTCGGCGAAGTTGACCCGGGCGCCCCAGCGGTCCTGGAGCAGGCCGGCCAGGGTCACCAGGTCGATGCTCTCCAGTTCCAGGTCCTCGGTGAACCGGGCCTCCCGGGTGACCTCGGCCTCCTCCAGGCCGTACTCGCCCAGCACGGCGACCACCATGGCGGCGATCTCGCGCAGGATCTGCTGCTCGGTGGGCCGGTTCGGCTGCGTGCTCTGCTCGCTGACGCTCACTTGGTCGCTGCCCCTCTGTCGTCCGACTCGGCGTGGTGGTCCGTGGCGTCGTCCGTGGTCCAGGCGACGACGTAGCGCCGGGCCGGGAGGTCGGCCGGGTTGGCGATCTCCGTGCAGCGCAGGTGGTGGGTGCGCGCCGCGCCCGGTCCGGCGACCGTGACCAGCAGGGCGTCGGGGTCGGCCAGTTCGTCGGGGTCGGCGCGCACCACGGTGAAGTCGCCGGGCCGGCCGCGCAGTCCGGTGCCCTCGGCCTTGGCCGCCGCCTCCTTCGCGGCCCAGAACCGGGTGAACCAGAGCGCCTCGCTGCCGCCGTGGGCCGCCCGGCAGGCCGCCAGCAGGTCCCGCTCCGCCGGGTCGAGCGCGACCGGTGCGGTCGGGGCCGGACGCTCCGTCACCTCTTCCAGGTCGATGCCGACGCCCGGCCCGCCGGCACGCGCGGGCCGGACCAGGGCCACCGCCGCCTCGTGCCGGTGGGCGAGGGAAACCTCGAGTGCGGGCAGCTCCCGACCGTGCAGGCCCACCACCCGCGGCCGGCCGCTCGGGTCGTTGCGCACCTCGATCTCGGCGGGGTACACCGGGCCCTCGCCGCGCTCCCAGAGCCACCGCCGCACCGCGTCCTTCACCGCGATCCGCCCGAGCAACCAGGCCCGGCGACCGCGCGGCGGCTGCTGCTCGTGCCGGGCCCGCTCGGCGCTGCCCAGGTGGTTGCGCATCACGAGGTCGCGGGAGGCGAGGTCCGGCCAGCGTTCGTGCAGCAGCAGCCAGCCGCCGGGCTGCACGGTGGAGAGGGTGTTGCGCTCGACGAACCGCTCGACGGGGCGGGTCGCGGGGTGGCTGTCGAAGCGGCGGTCCTGCCAACCGTGCACCTCCGCCCAGACCGTGGCGCCGCACCGCAGCTGCACGTCGGCCTCGAGCAGGGTGGCGGTGAGTGCGGTGACGCGGATGTGGCACTGCACCTGGGTGCCCGGTGGCGGGGGCGGTCCGTACCGGCGCAGCCGTCGCAGGCCGACCGGGAAGACGACGGTGCGATCGCGGTAACTGGCCATGATCCAGTAGCCGAGCAGTTGGCCGACGTTGTCCAGCAGGGCGCCCGAGGCGGTGGGCACGGTGATCACGCCGCGGACGTGCCGCTCGCCGACCGCGGTCAGTTCGGTCAGCCCCTGGAACGCCGGGCCGTGGAACATCCACCGCTGCTCGTAGAGCGCGGCGGCGGTCAGCTCCGGGACGCGCTCGCCCGTCGGGTCGACCGGCCAGGGAGCCGGCGGCGGGTCATGACTGTCCGTCAGTTCGACGATGCCCCGGGCGTATTCGCCGAAGGCGGCGGTGCGCAGGTCCGGCCCGGCGTCCTGGAGGGTGAGTTCCACCTCCATCGGTGTCGCGGCCGGGACCCACTGGGTGAAGCGCATCTCCCGCACGCCGACGGCCACCCGTCCGGGCTCGGCCCGCTCGGCCGCGTCCAGCAGGTGCTGCACGATGGTGGTGGCCGGGACGACGGGCCAGCGGTCCACCAGGTCGGGCCAGTCGGGGCGTTGCCGGAAGAAGCAGTGGTCGCGCAGGTAGGGCATGGTGGCGCAGGAGACGTGCAGGCGGCTGCGGTGCGTGGAGCGGGTCGGGCCGACCGCCGGCCGCGCCGCGCCGATCACCTCGACCGCGGCCCGCTCGGTGTCGCGCAGCAGTGCGTCGAGTTCGCCCGCCAGCGGGAAGCGGTCGGCCAGGGCGGAGAGCGCCGACGGGTGCGGGCCGTCTGGGTGCAGCTGGTGCGGGCCGTCCGGCCTAGTACTGCAACGGTGCTTAACCTGACGAGGCTTCAGCTCTTGGGCTGTGGCCTCGTCTCTTGTAGTGGCTGGTCCGGGCCTGGTGTTGGCGTCTGCGGCGCCAGCGGGACCAGTGCAGAA
>NZ_JBNQTI010000235.1:0-9778 GCF_050325825.1 Kitasatospora sp. LaBMicrA B282 | reverse complement strand
GGCCGCCGCCCGCCCGGACGGCACCGGACGCGGCGCCCGGTGGGCCCGGCACCTGCTGCGCCGCCGGGCCCGGCGGGCGGGCCGGGCCGTCGCCACCCTGGTCGACCTGCTCGACCCGAGCCGGGTGGTGCTGGCCGGCGGCATCCTGGCCGCCGACGAGTACCTGGCGGACCTGCGCGCCGAGGTCGCCGGGCGCAGCCGCCGCGGGGCCGCGGCGGCCGAGGCCGTGGTGCCCGCCCGGTTCGGCGCCCGGAGCCTGGTGCGGTCCTCGGCGATGCCGGTGCTGGAGCGGGTCATCACCGAACCCTTCGCCTCGCTGGGGCTGCGGTGACCGCACGGGGTGACTGACGGTGCGTCAGAGTGCCGGGCGCCCGTTCGAGGTGGGCACGGTCTGCCGATCGGCGGGGGCCGATCGGCTGGACTTTGCCAAAGCGGAACCAAATGTTGGGAGGCGGGACGCCTGGTTGCAACCAGGGCCGGTCGGGGGCGCGTCATAGGATCAACAGCACCGAGCGCCGACCCCGCCCGGGTCGACGCCGCCCGGATCCACCGACCGGGTGCCGCCCTCCATCCGAAAGTCCCATCGTGCAGCCGCCGTTTGCCCGCTCCCGCACCGTCCTGTCCGCAGCCGCCGTGCTCGCCCTGGCGGCGACCCTCGCCGCGTGCGGCGGCAGTGGCGGCGACAAGTCGACGGCGCAGGCGGCGCCCCCGGCCGGCTCGGCCGCCGCCGGGGCCGCGGGCGGTGCTTCGCCGGGTGGCGCGGCCGCCTCCGCGGCGCCGAGCGGGAGCCCGTCGGGCGACTCCTCGAAGGTGTCGATGCCGACCGGGCCGGCGACCCAGCTGACCAAGGCCCGGGACACCGCGGCCGGCCCGATCATGATGACCACGCTCGCCGGCAAGAAGTCCGGGGTCACCGGCAAGGTCTGGATCTGGCTCCCGCCGGAGTACAACGACCCCAAGTACGCCAACTACGGCTTCCCGGTGCTCACCCTCTACGCGGGCGGCCAGAGCAACGGCTACAACACCTGGACCGACGACCAGCTGCCGATCCAGGTGGAGGACGAGGACCTGGTCAAGCAGGGCAAGGCGCACCCGTTCATCATGGTGATGCCGGTGCAGAACCTGGTCGCCGACGAGAAGCAGACCCTGGACTGCAGCGACATCCCCGGCCAGCCGAAGATGGGCACCTGGATGTCGCAGGACATCCCCGACTTCGTCCGGGCCAACTTCCGCACCCTGAAGAGCCGCGACGGCTGGGGCCTGATGGGCGCCTCCACCGGGGCGTTCTGCAGCGCCAAGATGGTCATGCAGCACCCCGACATCTACAAGGCCGCGGTGCCGATCGACGGCTACTTCAACCCGGACTCCTCGTTCTGGAAGGGCCACGAGGCGGACCGGCTGGCGAACAGCCCCGACGTGCTGGTCAGCCAGAGCAAGGCGGACGTGCGGATGCTGGCCACCGCCGGCGGGGCGACCCCCGACGAGGTGCGGCTGGTCAAGGGCTGGGTGGCGAAGGCGGCCCCGCCCACCAAGATCGACTACTACGAGCAGCCCGGCGGCAAGCACCTCACCTCGCACTTCAAGAAGATGATCCCGGACACCCTGGTCTGGCTCACCCAGAACCTGGACGGGCCGACCGCGGGCTGACCGCGCCTCGTCCCTCGTCTCGCGTCCTTCATCTCGCGTCCCGAAGCGGGCGGCGTCGACCACTGGTCGGCGCCGCCCGCTTCGTCGTCCGGGCCCGCCGGCTTCGTCGTCAGTGTCCACCCGTGCGTCGTCCGGCGCTGCTGCTTCGGTGCCAGGACCCGCCCTGACCTGCGCAGCAATCCGCCATTGATTCCCCTCTGATCGACTGTCAGCACGCTGGAACGCAACGCCGCGCCTCCCGCACGCCCCGTTCGCCGCCGCGGGATCCGCCACCGGTATCCGCCCCCGCCATGACAGTCCTGAAGAGAGTGCCATGCAGCCGCAACTGCTCACCGTTCCCGCCCAGAGTGGCCCGACCGAGGCGGTGCCGGCCGTGCGCCCAGTCCGATTCGCCGGTCTGCGCCTCGTCCACGCCGCGTTGCGCCGCGACCTCGCGCGGCTGCCCAACGCCCTGCGCCTGCTGCAGCCCGGGGACGAGCCGGGCGCCGAGGCGCTGCGGCGGCACTGGGACTTCCTCACCGCCATGCTGACCTGCCACCACGAGCAGGAGGACCGCCGGCTCTGGCCGCTGCTGCGCCGCTTCGCCCCGGAGCTGCGGCTGCTGGTCAACTGGTTGGAGGACGACCACCACAACCTGGACCACTCCTTCACCCGCACCACCACCCTGATGCGGATCGCCACCCGGGACCCGGCCAGCGCCTGGTCGGTGGCGTACGCGGTGGAGGACCTGGCCGCCCGGCTGGAGACCCACCTGCGGATCGAGGAGGAGCAGGTGCTGCCCGTGATGACCAGCCTGTTCGCGCCGCAGTCGCGGGTCGGCACGCTGGGCGAACTGCTCGACCTGCTGCGGCTCGCTGACGGCCCGGGCGCCCCGGACGCGCTGGCCTGGCTGCTGGAGGGGGTGGCGCCGGAGCAGATCGAGGCGCTGATCGCCGAGTGCGACGACCTGACGGCCCGCCAGTGGCCGCACTGGCAGGCGGTCTACGCGCGGTGCTCGGCCGAACTGTGGGGGCCGGCGGCCACGGTGGAGTGAGCCGGCGGTGCGGGCGGACGTCGGCCGGGTCGACGTCCGCGCCGATCGGCTGGGTGGACGCCCGCCCCGAACTCGTGTGCTGCCGTGAAGTCCTACAGCCCGTCAGCCCTTCCGGGCCGCGGCGAGGATCTTCACGGTGGTGTGGAAGAACCGCGCGGTGCCCTGGCCCCGGTAGGCCCGGCCGAAGGCGTCGGCCGCGTTGCCGGTGGGCCGGCCGCCGATCCGGTGGGCGACCACGAAGGCCTCGCCCGGGGTCGCTGCGATCACCTCCAGGTCGCCCTTGGGGGTGAGGTGCGGCAGCGCGAAGTCGGCGGGCAGCGGTTCGGAGAGGAAGACCACGCAGAGCCGGACGTCGTCGGTCACCTCGATCCCGTGGAACGGGTCGGCCTCGACCAGGGCGGCGACCTCGTCCACGGTGCGCAGCATGGTCGGCACCTGGAAGCCGAGGGCGGTCGCCAGGTGCGCCTCGATCCGCCGGGTCAGCGCGGCCCGGTCCACGGCGGCGTCGGCCCGGAAGAAGACGTTGCCGGTCTGGATGTACGTCCGGACCCCGGCCAACCCGAGCTCCGCGAAGAGTTCGCGGAGCCGGGCCATGGCCACGGTGCGGCCGCCGACGTTGACGGCCCGTAGGAAGGCGATGAAGGTCTGCTCTGCCACCCGCCCAGTCTGACCCATCGCGCTGACACGACGCCCCGGCCGAGCGCCCTGACCCACCGCCCTGACCTACCACCGCACGGGTCCTACGGGAGCACCGAACGCAGCGCCTCCGGGGTGCGGGCGACCACCGCGTGCCCGTCGTCGGCGGTGATGATCGGGCGCTGCACCAGGATCGGGTGCTCGGCCAGCGCGGCCAGCCAGCGGTCGCGGTCCGCGGCGGTGCGGCCCCAGCTGCGCAGGTCGAGCTCCTTGGCGACCGCCTCGTCCACGCGGGTGATGTCCCACGGGTCCAGCCCGAGCCGCTCCAGCACCTGCTCCAGCTCGGCCACGGTGGGCGGGTCCTCCAGGTAGCGGCGGACCGTGTACTCCAGGCCGGCCGCGTCCAGTTCGGTGAGCGCCGAGCGGCACTTGCTGCAGCGCGGGTTGATCCAGATCTCCATGCCGCCAGCCTACGCAGCCCCGGGAACCCGGCCCGGCCACCCCGCCGTTCCTCCGTACATGGACCGGATAGCGCACGCCGTGCCGGCGGACGGCACGGAACTCATCAACGCACTGCTGACCCCCGAGGGTTCGGCGGACCCCTACCCGCTCTACCGGGAGATGCGCGCGCTGGGCCCGGTGGTCCGGGTCTGGGACGGGCTGCTGGTCACCACCGATTACCGGACGATCCACCAGGTGCTGCGCTCGCCGGCCTTCGGGGTGACGGACGCGGAGGCCCGGATCGGCTTCGAGCCGGACTTCCTGGAGCACTCCGGGAGCCGGCTGCTGAGCCGGTCGGTCCTGGAGACCAACAACCCCGACCACCAGCGGATGCGCTCGCTGATCTCCTCCGTCTTCACCCCGCGCCGGGTGGCGCAGTTGGCCGACGCGATCCGGGCCGCGGTGGCCGGACTGCTGGACGAGCTGGCCGAGCTGGGTGCGGGCGGCGCCGCCGTCGACTTCATGGACACCTTCGCCTACCGGCTGCCGGTCGGGGTGATCTGCGAGCTGCTCGGCGTCCCCGCCCGCGACCGGCACCGCTTCCGGACGCTGGCGAGCGACCTCACCGCCACCCTGGAGGTGCTGGTCGCCCCCGAGGAGCAGCAGGCGGCCGACACGGCGGCCGACGAACTGTCCGACTACTTCGTCCGGCTGGCCGCCGAGCGGCAGGCTTCGCCGCGCGAGGACCTGGTCAGTGCGCTGGTCCGGGCCGGGGCCGACGGCCGGTTGGACGGGCAGGAGCTGCTGGCCAACCTGGTGCTGCTGCTGGTGGCCGGCTTCGAGACCACCACCCACCTGCTGGGCAACGGCCTGGACCTGGCCTTCCGGCACCCGGCGGCCGCGGCCGGCCTGCGGGACGGCACGCTCGACCCGGCCGGGTACGTGGAGGAGGTGCTGCGCTTCGACAGCCCGGTGCAGATCACCTCGCGGCTGCCGCGGCAGGCCGGCGCACTGGTGGGCGGGCTGCCGCTGGTGGAGGGCAACGGTGTCTTCCTGATGATCGGCGCGGCCAACCGGGACCCGGAGCGCTACCGCGACCCCGACGCCTTCGACCCGACCCGCGCCGACAGCCAGCCGCTCTCCTTCGGCGCCGGTCCGCACTACTGCCTGGGCGCCCAACTGGCCCGCCTGGAGGCGACGACCGCACTGCCCGCCCTGCTCACCCGGTTCCCCGGGCTGGCACCGGCGGGCGCCCCGACCCGGCGCCCACGCGTGGTGCTGCGCGGCTACCAGTCGCTGCCGGTCACCGTGGGGTAGCGGGGGCGCTCAGCGGTGTCGCGCGGACGACCGGACGATGACCGGATCACTCGGACGATCGGATAAGCAGCCGGTCGGCCAACCGGGACCTTGGTCCCGACCCGGCGGGCCGAAGGGCCTCCGGTGACCGGCCGCCCGGTACGCGACCATGGAGGCACCCCCAGACGACCGAGGAGGTCAGCCGTGTCCACCAGGTTCGCCGCGCCGCCGCACCCCGTGCCGGGACTCGTTCCCGACCCGGGGGACGCGCGCCGGACCCCGGTGACGCGGCTGCGCCGCAGCCTGGCGGGCCCCGCGCCCGGGTCGGACTTCGAACCCGAGCCGATGCCGCGCTGGGTGCGCTGGCTGCCGGTGCTGCTGATCCTCACCGACCTGCTGATCGAGGTGGTCCTCCCGCAGACCACCGCCGCCGGCTTCCTGCTCACCGCACTGCCGGTGCTGGTCGCCTTCGGCTTCGGCGCCGTCACGGTGGCCGCCTCCGGCGTGGGCGCGGTGGCCCTGCAAATGGTGCTGGCCGCCCGGGTCGGCCACCTCTACGAGCACCACCACGTCTGGGTCTACCTCTCCACCATGATCGCGGCGCTGGCCGGCGTGATGCTGGCCCACCAGCGCACCCGGCAGGCCCGCAACCTGGTGCGCGCCCGCACGGTCAGCGAGGCGCTGCAGCGCACCGTGCTGCACCCGGTTCCGGAACAGGTCGGCGAGCTGCGCACGGCCGGCCGCTACCGGGCGGCACAGGCCGAGGTGGCGATCGGCGGCGACCTCTACGAGCTCTGCGACACCCGCTACGGCACCCGGGTGCTGCTCGGCGACGTGCGCGGCAAGGGCCTGGAGGCGGTCCGCACGGTGGCCGACCTGCTCGGCGCCTTCCGGGCCACCGCGCACGAGGTCGCCGACCTGACCGAACTGGCCGAGCTGCTCGACCGCCAGGTGCGGCGGGGCGCGGCCGAACGCGGCGACGAGGAGCTCTTCGTCACCGCCGTCCTGCTGGAACACCGGCCCGGCGGCGGGACCGTCCGGCTGGTCAACCGCGGCCACCTCGACCCGGTGCTGCTGACCGGCGGCACCGTGCAGACGGTGCACTGCCGCCAGGACCTCCCGCTCGGCCTGGGCCACCTGCGCGGCCCCGCCGGCCCACCGCAGGCCACCACCGTCCCGCTGCTCCCGGGCCAGACCCTGCTGCTGCACACCGACGGCGTCACCGAGGCCCGCGACGCCGCGGGCCGCTTCTACCCCCTCACCGACCGCCTGGCCGCCCGCTTCCAGGCCCGCGCCACCGTCACCCCGGACCAGGTCGCAGCCTTCGTCGCCGACGACGTGGCCCTCCACTGCGGCGCGGCCACCGACGACCTGGCGGTACTCACCCTGAGCCCAACGGGGCGCTGAGCCGGGAAATCCGGGACAGCCCGTCGACCAAGCGAGCCGAGCACCCTGAGCGCAGCAACGCCGCAGGGGGCGGAGACGCCCCCAGACACTGTGTCTCCGCCCGCTGGGCGGTGCTCGGTCACCGGCCCGTGCGCCGTTCCGCGAAGCGGTGTGGTGCACGTCTCGACGAGTTCGCCACTCCCCTCCAGTGGCAACGAGCGTCGTGACGAAAGCCGTGCGCTCTCGGAATGAAATGAGAATCCATGTCTCCGGTTCGGCTCAGATCCAGCCCCGCTCCCGCGCGGCCAGCGCACACTGGACCCGGCTTCCGGCACCGACCCGTCGCATCAGTGCCGCCACGTATGAGCGGTAGGTGCGCAGTGACATGTTGAGTTCGCGCGCACCGGTCTCGTCCTTCTCCACCCGCACCATCGCGTCCAGCACGCGCCGTTCCTGCTCGGTCGGCGGCTTGTGGTCGAGTTCCTCGGCCGAGGACCAGCAGCGTTCGAACAGGGCGACCAACGGCGCGATCAGCCCCGGCTGGCGCACCGACCAGACTGCACTGAAGGGATCGGCCGGCTCGGCCGGGAGCAGCGCCACCCGTCGGTCGAAGACCATCATCGGGTCCAGACCCGGCCGGGACACCTTGATCTGGGCTCCGATCGTGCGCAACTGCGGCCGTAGTCGGACCTTGTCGGCTGCGTCCAGGTAGCCCGGAGTCACGATCCCGCGCACCGCGGTACCGCGCTGCAGCACCGGCTGGAGCGACTTCCGGGCAGCTTGGATCAGCTCGCCGGGGAGCGTCCTCGGAATCACCGTGAGGACCTCCTCGAAGCTGCGCCCGGCGAGCTCGTCGATCGTCCTCGCCACGTTCGCGGGTCCGTCGACGAGTTCCATCCGACCGGCCACGGCGGAGCCGGCTCGGCCGAGGGTCAGGCCGCTGATCACGTGGTGCGAGGCGACCACCCTGCGGAGGCGCTGCTGCAACTGGGTCACCTGCTGGTCGAGAAGGCGCCCGACCGTGACCGCGGGATCGCCGAGCTCGACCGTCCTGCCGGCGGACCGTCGGATGAGGTCGAGGCCCTCCAGCGCGGCGAGCGCGGCTTCGACGGCGTGGGCCTCGAGCCCGGTGTCGCGGACCAGGTCCGAAACGCGGGAGTCAGGTCTCCGAAGCAGGGTCCGGTACACGGCCTCCTGCTCCACGGTCACTCCCAGGTGGCCGAGGTCGTTACGGGCCAATGACTTCCCCCCATGATCTGACGTTCAGCCCGCCACCGCACCGTAGGCCCGACGTCGACTGGCGGACTGTCGGCGCCCCGCTCCGGCCAGGCGGATGAGCTCGGGGCACCTGGTGGTCGGAGCTGACATCCGAGAAACCCGCGTGCTTCGGACTTTCCTGGGCCGCGGTCGGTTTCGCTGGTGGAAGGGCGTTTCAAGAAGACCCGATGGAGGCCGGTCCCGCAAGCCCCGCGTGTGTGCCTCGATGTGCTTCTCCGTGTACGGCCCTGAGTGGTGCCGCCGGCTCCGAAGGAACTCCGTCGGTCGATCCCGGACGCCTCGACTGTGCCGTTTCCTGCGGAACTCGGCGCATCACGATGCACGTCACCAGGTGCCCCATGCGAATTGGGACTTTGCAGTTTCATGCGCCCGACCTCGCAGGCAGCTGCACGAATGAATGCTTCGATGCGCGATGCGGCTGGGGTGTTTCCATGCCGGGTGCAGGATCCAGAAAAAGCGTTCTGCTCGACGCGAGCCGTGGTGTCCGAAAGGCGTCCCTGTCGGCTTCAGGCAGTTTCCCTGAGGTTCCGGAACTCGCGTACGGCCAGTTTGCGCTGTCCGGGAGAGCGACCTCTCCCTTCCGACACATTGACCGAGAGGGATCTGGAAACTGATGTCCAGGCGTCTTCTGGCCGGCGTTGCAGTAGCGGCGTCCATATTCACGTCAGCGCAGGCGGCCCACGCGGCCCCGGCACACAAGCCGTACACCGTTGCCCAGCTCATGACGATGGATGGACGTTCGATGTCCGCTGTCCTCAACCCGCTGCGTGCGGCTGCCGGCGCAATCGACGCGGCCGGCCGTGGGCCCGACAGAGCGATCTTCTCCGGGGTGCAACTCGACCCCGGCTACGACGGCGTGGACGTCTACCTCACTGACGTCTCCAAGGTCCACCAGGTCATTGCTGACGCCAACAGGCTCGCCCCCGGGTTCGACACCACTCTGGTCAAGGTGTTCAAGGGCGCCTACACGCAGGACCAGGAGCACGCTGCCCGGGACTCCCTGTTCGCGCAATCCCATGCCAAGGAACTTCCCTACACGGTCACAGGCGTTGGAGCCAAGGCGGACGGCACTGGCCTGACGGTAGAGGTCAACGATGTCGACGCCGCGAGGAAGCACTACGAGGCACATCCCGACGTCGCAGCCGTACGACCGTTCGCCATCGCCGGCCCCGTGCCGCAGGTGTCCGTCCCGATGACGTTCTCGCCGAGCAAGAAGGGGGTCAGCGCGGACTGGTCGGACACCAAGTGGCATGACGGGCAGCCTTTCATCGGCGGGGATGTCCTGACCACGGACGGCGGAACCTACTGCACCGCCGGTCTTCCCACGGTGCGCAACTCCGACGGTCGCGACATCCTGCTGACCGCCGGGCACTGCTTCGGGCAAGGCCAGGGCGTCTACACCGGCGGCGGCAACACCGGTGACTACTTCAACGGCCAGACCGGCAACTGGGTCGGCACCGAGATCTGGAACCAGACCGAGTGGGACATGGAGGAGTTGGATCAGGGCACCACCAACTCCCAGCCGATGAACAACGCCGACGAGTCCGATACCGACAACTACATTCCACTCACGTCGGTCTCGTACTCCTACAACAATGACTTCGTCTGCCAGGACGGCGCGGTCTCCTACTTCTCCGGTCACGGCACCCCGTGCTGGATCAAGGTGTACGACCAGGATTTCAAGGACACCCAGTGTGACCAGTGGGGCTGCCACGAGGTGCGAGGTGTGCGCGGCAACTCGCAGGCCGGCGACTACTGGGGCGCCATCCAGGGGGACAGCGGCGCCGTGGTCTTCACCATCAGCGGAGACAACAGTCGTCAGGCGCGTGGACAGATTTCCATGGTCTACGGGGGTGGCTACCTCAACTTTCATGGGGCTAGCCTGAATTACTCCCCTGACGTCTTCTGGACGGAGGCCCCGGACATTCTGGGCAGTGGCGGTCTGAGTCTGAACTCCCTCACCTGATCAGCTGCCTGGTGGGGGGACTTCTTGGGCTTTTTTTTTCCCCCCCCCTTCCCCCCCCCCCCCCCCCCCCCCCCCCCCCCCCCAAAAAACCCCCC
>NZ_JBNQTI010000234.1:0-9810 GCF_050325825.1 Kitasatospora sp. LaBMicrA B282 | reverse complement strand
GGGGCGGTCGGGGCGGCGGACGCGGGGGTGCCGGCGGTAGCCTGGTCGGCGGCCGGGTTCACCAGGGTCACCGTCGAGGTGCCGGCGGCGGACGCGGCGTCGGCGCCGTCCGCCGGGGCGGGCACGGCCGAGCCGGCGGTGGGGCCGGGGTCGGCCGGCTGGGCGGCGGGCTGGGACGGGTTGCAGGCGGCGAGCGAGAGCACCGCTGAGGCGGCGATCACCGGCAGGACGCGGGTGCGCAGGTGCATGCGGAGGGTCACCTTCGGCGTAAGGCGGGCAGGGAGTGGCGGCGAGCCCCGCGCCAACTGGTCAGGGGCATGCCAGGCCGCACGGCACGGGTCCACCCGGGAGCACACCCGGGGTGGTACCTGCGGCGCGGCAGGAGGAGAGCAGGCCGGAACCGGCCGAAGTCCGCCGTCGGCCGCGCCCCTGACTCCCCCCTAAAACTAGAGCCAGTAGTTTTTCTGGGCGAGAACGTACACTACCCCGCGTGCCCGACCGAATCCCGGGGGCATGCGAACCAACCCGCCGGGAGGACACGGAGATGGGCAGACCGCCGCGGACGCTGCTGACCCGGGAGGGGATCATGCGGGCCGCGCTCGCCCTGGTCGACGAGGAGGGCGCCGCAGCCCTCTCGACCACCCGCCTGGCAGCCCGACTCGGCGTCAAGGGCCCCTCGCTGTACAACTACATCGCCGGTCGGGACGAGATCGTCGACGGCATCTGCGACCTGATCGTCGCCGAGATGGAACTCGACCCCCGGCTGCGCCCCTGGACGGCCGCGCTGGACAGCTGGGCCCGCTCCTACCGCGCCGCGTTCGCCGCCCACCCGAACGCGATCCCGCTGCTCGCCGCCCGCCCCACCCGGTCGCCGGCCGCACTCGCCGGCTACGCCAACGCCTTCGCCGTGCTGCGCGAGGCGGGCTGGCCCGAGGAGCAGCTGCTGCCGGTGGTGCAGGCCGTCGAGTACTTCCTGCTCGGCTCCGCGCTGCACCTCGACCGCCCGCTGCACGCCGACTGCCCGGCGGGCGCGACCCCCGACGCGCTGGCCCCGCTGCTCACCGCACCGCCCGACTACCAGGAACTCGCCTTCGAAACCGGACTGGCCGCCCTGCTCGCCGGCCTCAAGGAGGCACTGGCGGCCGGACGGCCCTGAGCGCGGCGGGCGCTGTCGCAAGGCCGCGTCAGCGGTCCGGTCTCAGCGGTCCTGGTCTCCGCGGTCGAGGTTCAGGCAGAGCGCCCAGACGTCGGAGTAGGTGTTAGGCGAGGGCGATCCCCCGACGTGCACGTCGGCGGTCCAGGACTCGGGCGTCCGGGTGCCGTCGGTGACCGGCGTGCCGTCCGGGTTGCTGGGGTAGTTGCCGATCAGGTGGGTCCCGCCGGAGCCCGCCTTGCTGAAGTCGGTGGTCGTCACGTTGCCGCCGCTGTCGGCGGCGCCCCCGCTGACCAGCACCGAGCGCGGCCGCCCGCGATGACGCTGGTCGGCCGGGTCGGTGCAGCCGACCGTCGCCGTCTGGCTGGTGCCGGCGGTGTCCGGGCCGCTCAGTTCGCGGAAGTGGACCGTCGTGGTGAGCCCGCGGACCTTCACGTGGTCGCCGCTGCAGATCGCGTAGGCGTACGTCTCGTTGCCGGTGTTGCGGCCGCCGCCGATGCCGCCCACGGCGGTCCACGAGTCGGGGTCGGTCTCACCGTCCGCCGCCGCCTTCTGCCCGAAGTCGTGCGCGGCGTCGTCGAAGGTGGGGAAGCTGGCGATCGGCTTCAGGCTGCCGACGCTGGCGGGCGTGGTCCGCGCGCCACCGCCGATCAGCCGGGTGCCGGCCGGGCAGGTCGCCGTCACGATCTTCTCGGTCTGCCCGGTGCTGGGACCGGCGACCTTGTTCATCACCACCTGGGTGTGCCGGATCCGGTTGCTGGACAGGCAGAGCGCGTAGGGCGTGGTCGAGAAGTCCGGGCTGAAGTTGCTGCCGCTGCCGCCGAACGCCATCCAGTGCGTCACGTCCTTGCCCACCACGCCGGTCGCGCCGGTGAACTCGGTGCTCCCGTCCGCGCTGGGCGCCATGCCCATCACGTGGTTGCCGTTGCCCGACCGGTCGTCGCCGGTGGACTGGTCGATCCCGCCCCCGGAGACCAGGCCGTGCGGGCAGTCTGCGTGCGCCGAGACGCCGGTGAACGGGGTCCCCGGGCCGATGGTAGCCCCCGGGGTCGCCACCACGACGGCGGCGGCGTCGGCGTACGCGACGTTCGGCGCCGCGAGGACCAGCAGGGCGCCCGGGATCAGCACGGTCCCGAGCAGGGTGCGCCGCTTGGTGGTGGTCGAATTCGCGGTGTTCGGCCTCGTGCTGTTCGGCGTCGCGGTGTTCGACTTCGTGGTGTTCGTCATCGATCGCTGTCTCTCTGTTGCTCTGGTGACCCGGCTGACCGGTTCAGGAACCGTCGTTGGCGCACAGGGCCCAGGCGTCGGTGTGGTTGGTCGTCGAGGCCATCCCGCCGGTGTGCGCGAAGGCCGTCCAGGACGCCGCCGTGGTGGTCCCGTCGCCGACCGGGTTGCCGCTGGAGTCGCTGGGGAAGCTGCCGTTGAGGTGGTCGCCGGCCGAGCTCGGGCCGGTGAAGTCGGTGGTGGTCACGCCGCCCGCGCTGATCGCGGCGCCACCGCTGACCAGGGTCCCGTCGCTGCTGCCACAACCGACCGTCGCGTTCTGGCCGGTGCTCCCGGTGTTCGGGCCGCTCACCTCGGTGTTGCGGACGGTCACGGTCACGCCGCTGACGTTGATACCGCTGCCGCTGCAGATCGCGTAGGCGTAGGTCTCGTTGCCGGCGTTGCTGCTGTTGTCCCAGCCGACCGCGGTCCAGGAGTCGGGGTTGGTCTCGCCGTCCGCGGCCGCCTTCTGGCCGAAGTCGTGGGCCGAGTTGTCGAAGGTCGGGAAGCTCGCGATCGCCTTGAAGTTGCCCGTGTTGGCCGGCGAGACCAGCGCGCCGCCGCCGAGCAGCACCGAGCCGGACGGACAACTCGCCGTCACCAGGCCGACGGTCGCCGCCGCGGTGGGCGCGTTGACCTTGTTCATCACGACCTGGGTGTGGTTGATCAGGCTGCTGCTGAAGCACATCGCGTACGGCGTGGTGGAGAACGAGGAGTTGACCTGGCCGCCGCTGCCGCCCTTGGCGATCCAGTACGCCACGTCGGTGCCGACCACCCCGGTCGTGCCGGTGTACTCGCTGGACCCGTCGGAGCTGGGCTCGGTGCTCAGCACGTGGTTGCCGTTCACCCCCGCCCCGGAGCCGATGGCCTGGTCGATCCCGCCGCCGGAGACCAGGCCGCTGCTGCACTGGGCGTCGGTCGAGATCGAGGAGTCGATGGCGCTGGGGCCGAGGGTGGCACCGGGGGTGTGCACGGTGACGGCCACGGTGTTGGCGTAGGCGGTCCCCGGCGCCGCCAGGGTCAGCAGGGCGCCCAGGACGAGCGCCTTTCCGAGGGTGGGCCGGGACTTCTGCGCCATCGCGGATCTCCTTCTCGAGGGGGTGAGCGGAGACGATTGAAGCAGCGCCCCCGGGCGCGCGACGACTGGTCGTCCCTACCGGCCGGACGGCGCTGACCTGGGTGATCTGACAGTGGATCAGGGCTCAGCGCTGTGCGAAGGCGGCCACGATGCCGTCGTGCCCCACCTCGGCGCGCAGCAGGGCGGTGAGCAGCAGCCGCGCCTTCAGCGGGTCGAGGCGCCCGGCGCTGATCAGGCCGCGGGACAGCAGGTCGTGCTCGGAGCCGGGGAAGGCGTAGGTGCGGCTGAGGACGGGTCCAGCCCCGGTGCGGGAGGCGAGCACCACAGGGACCGCCGCCGCCAGCCGCTCCAGCCGCGCCACCCAGCCCTGCGGCACGTGACCGGCCCCGAAGGCGGCGATCACCACGCCGTCGAACCGGCCCTCCAGCCCCGCCAGCAGTTCGCCGTCGTCGCCGAGCGCCGCCGGGATCAACGCCACCCGGGCCTGCCGGGTGAACGGCAGCGCGACCCGGGCCGGGGCACGACGGACCGTCAGCAGCAGCCGCAGCTCGCCCTCGACCACCTGACCGAGCGGCCCGGCGTCGGGCGAGGCGAAGGCCGTGATGCCGGTGCTGTGGACCTTCCGCACCAGCGAGGCCGCGTGCACGGCGTCCGCGAAGAGCACCACGCAGCCCAGGCCGGCCGCCTCCGCAGCGGCCGCCGACTGCACCGCCGCCAGCAGGTTGGCCGGCCCGTCCGCCCCGGCCAGCGACGGGTTGCGCATCGCCCCGGTCACCACGACGGGCGGGCGCCCGGTGTAGAGCAGGTCGAGCAGGTAGGCCGTCTCCTCGATGGTGTCGGTGCCCTGGGTCACCACGAACCCGGCCGTGCCCTGCGCAGCCCGGGAGTCGAGCTCCCGGGCAAGCTCGGCGACGTCCTCGATCAGCAGCGAGGCGCCGGGCTGCTGCCGGAAGTCCAGCACCTCGAGGCGTGCGTACCGGTCCAGCCCCGGCACCGCGGCCACCAGGTCCGCCGCGGTCAGCCGCGGCACGGCACCGCCGTCGGGCCCGGCGGTCATCGCGATGGTGCCCCCGAGCGAGACGATCAGGACCGAGGGCAGCGCCTCGCGGGTGTCGGCGGCGGTGGCCTCGGCAGCGGCGGTGGCGGCGGTCGTGGGCATGGCGGCTCCTTCGTCGTGACCGGCTCCCATCTCACCGGATCCCGCGCACGGGCGCAGCGGCGGCGCGCCGGTCCGGACCGGCGCGCCCGCACCGCCGGGGTCAGCCGCTACCGGCCGCGCCCGCCCGGAGCACGCCCAGCAGCCGGGCCACCTCCCTGGCGACGGCACTGCGGGCAGGGCCGAGGTAGCGCCGGGTGTCGACCAACTCGGGTGCATCGGCCAGAGCTTGACGGATCGTCAGAGTGAAGATCCGGTTGAGGTGGGTGGCTACGTTGACCTTGGTCATGCCGTGCTCGACCGCGCGGGTCAGGTGCTCGTCCGCCACGCCCGAGGAGCCGTGCAGCACCAGGGGGACCGGAACGGCCGCCCGCAGCGCGGCGATCAGCGCGAAGTCGAGCTGCGCCGTGCGGGTGAGCATGGCGTGCGAGCTGCCGACCGCCACCGCCAGCGCGTCCACGCCGGTGCTGGCGACGAAGGCGGCCGCCTCCCCCGGGTCGGTGCGTGCGCCCGGGGCGTGCACGCCGTCCTTGCCGCCGACCTCGCCCAACTCGGCCTCCACCCAGACGCCGGCCGCGTGGCAGTGGGCGACCACGGCCGCGGTGGCCCGCAGGTTCTCCTGGTACGGCAGCGCGGAGGCGTCGAACATCACCGAACCGAAGCCGAGTTCGACGGCCTCGTGGACCAACGCCGGTGCGGTGGCGTGGTCCAGGTGCACGGCGGCCGGCACCGCGGCGGCCCGGGCGACCGCCAGGGTGGCGGTGCCGATCGGGGCCAGCCCGCCGTGGTAGCGAACCGCGTTCTCGCTGATCTGCAGCACCACCGGGGTGCCGGCGGCCTCGGCGCCCGCCACGATGGCCTGGGCGTGTTCGAGCTGGATCACGTTGAAGGCGCCGACCCCGCGCACGGCCTGCGCCGCGGGGGTGACGATGGCGCCGGTTCCGGCCAGGGGCACGGCTGCTCCTCGGTAGCGGGTGGACGGCGGTTCAGCCGCGGGGGGGTCACGGCCGCTCCAGCACGACCGAGCGGGTCAGGCCCTGCGGCCGGTCGGGGTCCAGGCCGCGGCCCTTGGCGAGCGCGACGGCCAGCCGCTGGGCCCGGACCAGGTCGGCCTGCGGGTCGAGGTCGCTGACCGAGACCACGGCGCCGGTCGGGCGGATCTGGTCCAGCAGGCCCGCCGGCGGCTCGCCGAAGAACCAGACCACACTGTCCGGGCCGGTGACGCTGATCGGTCCGTGCCGGTACTCCATCGCCGGGTAGGACTCGGTCCAGGCCCCGGACGCCTCGCGCAGTTTGAGGGCCGCCTCGTTGGCCACCCCGACCGTCCAGCCGGTGCCGAGGAAGGTGAACTGGCGTGCCTTGGTGGCCCCGTCGGGCAGCGGGGCGAGCAGCGCGCGCTCGGCCTCGGCGGGCAGGTCGGCGGGGGCCAGGCCCAGCTGCCCGCGCAGCAGGGCCAGCGTGCTGGTGGCGAACCGGGTCTGCACCACCGACTTCTCGTCGGCGTAGGCGAGTTCGACCAGTGTGTCGGCGGCCGTGGCGATCGGGGTGGCGGGGTCGCCGGTGATCGCCGTGGTGGGGGTGCGGCCGGTGCGCTCCAGGGCGGCGAGCACCTCGGTGGTGGTGCCGGAGCGGCTGATCGCGAGCACCCGGTCGTAGCCGCGGGTGTCCGGGAACTCGGAGGCGGCGAACGCGTCGGTCTCGCCCTGACCGGCGCGTTCGCGCAGCGCGGCGTAGGCCTGGGCGATGTACAGCGAGGTGCCGCAGCCGAGTACGGCCACGCGTTCGCCGCGGGCCGGCAGGCCTTCGGGGGTGCCGGTCAGGGCTCGGCGCCAGCACTCCGGCTGGCTGGCGATCTCCCGCTCGACGTGGCTCGTCTCGACCTGGCTCATGAGGATTCTCCCGTGCTGGGTGCGTGACAGATGCTCGCTGATGCACTTCTGTGCGTGAAACTGTTCCATTGATAGCCGAATACAGCAGCTATGAGCAATACTGAACCTGCCGGATGCGTGCTGCGGCGCGCGCTAGGCTCAAGATCGGACCAGTCGGACTCGAGGAGTGGCGATGGGCGCGCACGAGCGGTGGACCAGACTGCTCGACCTGCTCGGCGACCGCGGCCGGATCGAGGTCCTGGAGGCCGCCGACCTGCTCGCCGTCTCGGCCGCCACCGTCCGGCGCGACCTGGACGAACTCGCCCGCCAGCAGTTGCTCACTCGCACCCGCGGCGGCGCGGTGCTCAGCGGCGTCGCCTACGACCTGCCGCTGCGCTACAAGACGGCCCGGCAGGCCGACGAGAAGCTGCGGATCGCCAAGGCCGCCGCCGCCCTGGTCCCGGTCGGCGCGGTGGTCGGGGTCAACGGCGGCACCACCACCTCCGAGGTGGCCCGCGAGCTCGCCACCCGCACCGACCTGGCCGGCCACGGCAACCAGGTCGCACTGACCATCGTCACCAACGCGATCAACATCGCCAACGAGCTGGCGGTCCGCCCGTACGTCAAGACGGTGGTCACCGGTGGCGTGGCCAGGCCCAACTCCTACGAGCTGACCGGCCCGTTGGCCACGATGGTGCTCCAGGCCATCTCACTGGACTGCGCCATCCTGGGCGTGAACGCGCTCGACCCGCAGCTCGGCGCGGCCACCCACGACGAGAGCGAGGCCAGCGCCAACCGCGCGATGGCCGAGCGCGCCGCACAGGTGATCGTGGTGGCCGACTCGACCAAGCTCGGCCGGCGCGCCTTCGCCCAGGTCTGCACCACGAGCGCGATCACCACCCTGATCACCGACACCGGCGCCCCCGCCGAGCTGGTCGAGCAGTTCACCGCCCGCGGCGTCGACGTCCGGCTGGTCTGACTCCCGTTCCCCGCAGGTGATCTGACGGTCCGTCGGATCACCTGGTTGCGCTGTCCGCAACCGGCTCGACCATCCGGGACTGCAACAACTCGATAACGCAGCTGGTCCGGCAGCACAACAAAGCTGCACACTCTGTTGGCACGCGTGCTCGAACTTGATTAAATCGAGCGCTCAGGATGCACCTTCGTGCAGACCGGGCAAGCCGCACGACCCCCCGACCCTCCACCGGGCCCCGCCAGCAGCCGGGCCCCCGTGCAAAGGCGGTACTCAGATGCAGCGGCGTCTCCTCACCCTCGCAGCGGCCGGCGCGGCCGGAGTGCTCGCCCTGTCGGCGTGCGGCTCCGGATCCGGGTCCGGCTCCGCCGACGGCACCACCACCATCAAGTTCGTCGCGGCGGACTACGGCTCCAACGGGCAGAACCCGAGCCAGGCCTACTGGCAGGGCGTCATCTCCGCCTTCGAGCAGCAGAATCCGAAGATCAAGGTCGACCTGCAGGTGATCAACTGGAACGACATCGACACCCAGGTCAAGACCATGGTGCAGAACGGCAACGAGCCGGACCTGCTGCAGACCGGCGGCTACGCCGACTACGCCAAGAACGGCCAGCTCTACGCCGCCCAGGACGTGCTCTCCCCCGCCACCGCGAGCGACCTGATCCCGGCCCTGGCCAAGGCGGGCGTGCAGGACGGCACCCAGTACGGCATCCCGTTCGTCTCCAGCGCCCGGATGTTCCTGATCAACAACACCCTGTTCAAGCAGGCCGGTCTGGACCCGACCAAGCCGCCGACCACCTGGGACGAGGTGACCGCCGACGCCACCGCGCTGAAGAAGGCCGGCGTCGAGGTCCCGCTCGGCATCCCGCTGGGCCACGAGGAGGCGCAGGCCGAGTCCTTCATCTGGATGATGGAGAACCACGGCGGCTACCAGGACGCGAGCGGCAAGTACACCATCAACTCCGCTGCGAACATCGCCACCTTCACCCAGTTGAAGAGCTGGGTGGACGCCGGCCTGACCGAGCAGAGCCCGGCCTCGGTCAACCGCACCGACCTGCTCAAGGACTTCGCCTCCGGCAAGGTCGGCATGGTCAACGGCATCCCCACCGAACTGGCCGACGTGAAGAACATGGACGTCAGCTGGACCTCGATGCCCAGCAAGGACGGAGCCACCAAGTCCACCCTGGGCGTGGCCGACTGGATGATGGCCTTCAAGAAGGGCGGGCACCAGGACCAGATCAAGGCCTTCCTCGACTTCGCCTACAGCAAGGAGAACACGGTGAAGTTCGACAAGGAGTACGACCTGATGCCGGTCACCCAGTCCGCGCTGACCGAGTTCCAGAGCGACCCGGACGAGAAGCCGCTGCAGCCCTTCCTGCAGATCCTGCCCACCGCCACCTTCTACCCGCTCAGCGACCCGACCTGGCCGGCCGTCTCCGCCCAGATCAAGACCCAGATCGGCAGCGCCCTCGGCGACCCGAAGAAGGGCCTGGACGCCCTGCAGCAGGCGGCCCAGCAGGCCGGCGAGTGAACCGGCGACCGCCGAACCGGCGACCGCCCGGGCGCTCGCTGTTCGTCCAGCTCGGTCCGTTGCCGTGGATCGCGCCCGCGGTGCTGCTCATCCTGGCCGTGGTGATCTGGCCGGTGGTCGAGATGGTCAGCACCTCGCTGCGCCGCATCGACACCACCGGCACCGACCACGGCCCCGCCGGCCTGGTCAAGTACCGCAAACTCTTCGCCGATCCGCGGCTGCCCGACGTGCTCACCTGGACCGCGGTGTGGACGATCGTGGTGGTCGCGCTGACCATGCTGCTCTCCCTCGCCCTGGCCCAACTCTTCAACCAGAACTTCCCCGGCCGCCGCCTCACCCGCTGGGCCCTGATCGCCCCGTGGGCCGCCTCCGTCCTGATGACCGCCATCGGCTACCGCTGGATGCTCGACCAGGTCTCCGGCGTCCTCAACCGCCTGCTGCTCGACCTGCACCTGATCGGCCACGCCCAGGCCTGGCTGGGCGACGCCGGGCGCTCCAAACCCTGGCTGGTCTTCGTCGCAGTCTTCGTCTCCCTGCCCTTCACCACCTACACCCTGCTCGCCGGCCTGCAGACCATCCCCACCGAGGTCTACGAAGCCGCCCACGTCGACGGCGCCACCCCCTGGCAGACCTACCGCAAGGTCACCCTGCCCCTGCTACGCCCGGCCTTCCTCGTCGGCCTGGTGATCAACCTGATCAACGTCTTCAACTCCTTCCCCGTCATCTGGGGCATGACCCAGGGCGGCCCCAACGCCGACACCGCCACCAGCACCGTGTTCATGTACATG
>NZ_JBNQTI010000233.1:0-9818 GCF_050325825.1 Kitasatospora sp. LaBMicrA B282 | reverse complement strand
CGGCCCGTGCCGCCGCGGCCACGCCGGCCGCGTCCGCCCGGTCGGCGGGCCGCCAGCCGGCCGCCAGGGCGTGCCGGGCGATCGCGGTCCCGCTGGCCAGGCCCTCCAGGCAGCCGCGGCCCCCGCAGGCGCAGCGCTCCCCGTCCAGGTCCACGCTGATGTGGCCGATATGACCCGCATTGCCGCTCGGCCCCGCGCGCAGCGCCCCGCCCAGCACCAGGCCGCCGCCGACCCCGGTGGAGACCACCATGCAGAGCGCGTTGTCGAAGCCCCGGGCGGCGCCCCGCCAGTGCTCGGCCGCGGTCATCGCCACCCCGTCGCCGGTGAGCACCACGGTCCGGCCGCCGACCAGCGCCCGGACCTCCTCGACCACCGGGAACTCCCGCCAGCCGGGGATGTTCACCGGGCTGACGGTGCCGTGGACCGTGTCCACCGGTCCCGCGCTGCCCACCCCGACCAGCTCCACCCGCGGCCACTCCGGCGCCGCGGTCAGGCCCTCGACCACCTCGGCGAGCACGTCGCGCACCACCTTCCCGGACCCCCCGGCCCGGGTGGGGCGCTCCAGCCGGTGGTACAGCTCACCGTCCTCGGCCCCGACCAACGCTCCGGCGATCTTCGTGCCACCGATGTCGACCGCCGCGACCAGTGCCTGACCGTCCATCATCCACCGCCCTGTCCACGTGCCTCGTGCACGGTCCCATCCTGCCCGGTGCCGCGCGGCCCTGTCGCGGACTGGGGCCTGTCTTCAAACTCCCGTCGTCCGCCCGAAGGGCGGGCGGGGCGGCTCCCCCAGCCTGGCGGCTGGGAGGTGCCCCCACGGGTGCGTGCATCGGCGGCGCCGAGGAGGGAGTCCATGCGGTGGGGGCACCTCCCGGCCGAAGGCTGGGGGCCATCGGCGACTGACGAGAAGCCGTCGAGGTGCGTGCCCCGGCGTCGCCCCGCAGACGGGAGTTTGAAGACAGGCCCTAGCCCCGGCCCGCGCGCAGCCCCCGCCGCCGGCCCGCTCCCCATGCTGGACAGTGCGCCCGACGGCGCCCGAGAATCGAGGCATGAGCGCTCGGGAGCACCGCACCGCCCTGGCCCCGGTCGACCCGGCCGCCCGGGCGGCCCGGCCCTCCGAGGCGGACCGCGAACGGGCGCTGGACGTGCTGCGGGCGGGCGCCGGCGACGGCCGGCTGTCCCACGACACCTTCGTCCGGCGGATGGAACAGGTGCTGCTGGCGCGCACCGCCGCCGAACTGGACGCGGCGCTGGTCGGCCTGCCGAGCGACGGCCGGCTGGCCCGCTTCGCGTTGCGGGCGGTCGGCCGGTTGTCCGCCTTCACCGTACGGCTGCGCGACGCCTGGCAGACCGAGCAGCTGCCCGGCCTGACCCTCCCTCCGCCCGGCCGGGCCCCGCTGCGGATCGGCCGGGCGCCGGGCTCGGACCTGCGGCTGGCCGACGACTCGGTCTCCCGCCGGCACGCCGAACTGCGCCCGGCGGCGAGCGGCTGGGTGCTCTACGACCTGGGCTCCACCAACGGCACCCACGTCAACGGCCACCGGGTCACCGGCGGCGTCCGGGTCCGCCCGGGCGACCGCGTCGCCTTCGGCAACCAGGCCTTCCGGCTCGCGACGGGCTGACGGGCGGAGGCGGGCTGACGGGCAGAGGCGGACGGGACTGTCTTGACGTTTCTGACGCCCCCTCAGCCGCTCGGCCGACATCGACGCGCGGGCCCCCGGTCGCGCCCCTAGCCTCGGACTGCGAGGGCGGGCCCGACGGCGGAGGGTGGCGGCAGCGATGGCAGCGTCGAGCGAGCGCCCGCGCCGGACGCGGCGGCTCGCGGTGCTGCTGCCCGCAGGAGTGTTCGCGGTGCTGCCGGCGTCCACCGCCACGGCCGACCCCGACCCGACTCCGGCCCCGCTGACCCTCGTCTGCCAGACCGCCACCGCCCGGATCGCGGCCGGCGACCTCACCGAGGCCAAGCGACTGCTGGTCCGGGTCCCCTCTCCGGGCGAGGACTCCTGCGTCCAGACGCTGCTGGGCCAGGTCGAGCAGCAGCGCAGCGACGCAGCCGACGCGGTGCTCGCCGGTCAGGCGAAACTGGCGGCCGGGGACCTGAAGGACGCCGGCTACCAGTTCCGGCTCGCCGAGATGCTCGACCGCAGCAACCAGGACGCGATCAACGGCGTCGCGCAGGTGTCCCGCTTGGAGGACGAACCACTGGCGCCCGCCGGCACCAACTGGGAGTCCTTCTACCAGGACTGGCTGCTCCCACTCGGCAAGGTGGCGCTGCCGACGCTGGTCGGCATCGCGGTACTGCTGCTGGCCGCCAGCGGCGCGACCCGCTGGGTGGTGCGACCGGGGGCGGTGGCCTGGGAGAAGCGGGAGCGGTATCCGCTCAATGCCATGAGCGCAGTACTGGTCTTCGGGCTGAGCGCGATGCTGCCGGTCTACACCATGTTCAAGCCCTTCGGCGTGCATTGGGCACTGGCCGCGGCCGCGTTCTGGCTGGTGGTCTTCTTCGCGCTCATGCCGATCCTCCTGGTGTTCGTGTTCTGGTGCCGCAAGCATCCGGAGGCGCGTGCGAAGCAACTCTGGAAGGACTGGTGGCGGCTCGGCCTCGCCCTGACCCTGGTGCTCGCGACGACCATTGCCCTGTGCTGGCACTGGTCCGGACACCCGGGCGATCAGCTGCTGGTCACCTACCCGGCCCTGGCCGTACTGGCCGTACTGCTCGTCGCGGCCGGGTACGGGCAGAACCTACGGTTGCAGGTCGAAGCGCAGAACAGCGACGGCAGCGTCGACGCCGCGGCGACCGACTACGTCCTGACCCGCCTGCTGACCATCGGCGACGAGCGGCGACCGAAGGACCTGCGGGTGGCCCTGCGGCAGAGCCCGGTCAGCGCGCTGCAGAGCGAAACGCTGAGCGCGCTGCCCAGCGGCGCCTGGGTCTCCGCCTTCGCCAAGCTGTACTTCACCCTGCGCCCCGACCTGACCTGGCGCGCCCGGGTGACCCGGGTGGACTGCAACCGGGTGACGATCACCCTGACCCGCAACGGCCGGCTCGCCGCGAGCGACCTCTTCAGCCGCGAGGACCTCGGCCTGCCGAAGATCGACGACAAGGACACGAAGCCGGCGATCGCCTCCGCGCAGAACCAGGCGCAGGCACAGCTGCTCACCGGGGCGGCCGCGTTCATCCTGGTCCAGCTCAGCCAGGTGCACCGCGAGCTGGGCGAGGAGCTGAGCGGGCTGACGAACTGGAAGAGCCTGACCCTCCAGGTGATCGCCTGCAGCCGGGCCCTCGCCGACAACACCTACGACGCGGTCCCGCTGCTCGCGGGCGCGGTGAACGAGGACCCCGGTTACCTGGCCGCCCGGTACGAGTACCTGTGGGCCTACTTCCGCTCGCTACCGCCCGCCGAACGGGACTGCGGCGACTTCGCCACGGCGCTGGCGGCAGTACTGCTCCCGAACAACGACGTTGAGGAGTCGCGATTGCCACTCTCCCCACAACTGCGGATCAAGGTGCTCTACACCTGCGCCGCCCAGTGGCTGAACGGGTACCTGAACAGCGGGCAGCCGGACAAGGAGATGCTCGCCCCGGCCATCACCATGGCCGCGAACCTGGTGGAGAGCTGCGAGAAGGAGAAGGACCGCCAGAGCCCGCATCAGGAGTACGCCGGACACATGTACCCGTTCGCCAAGAACCTGGAGTACGCCGCCAAGCTCCTGGCCAACCGGGCCACCTTCCCCAGGGACCGCCGGGCCGCCGACCCCGAGCAGGAGCGCGCCACCAACCCCGAACAGAACCGAGGCGTCATCCCAGCGGACTGGCTCCACCCGCACCCCGCCGCCCCCTTCTCGCCGCGGCTCGCCTGGGACCAGGCCTGCCTGGACGCCCTGCTGTGGCGGCTGTCGGAGGAGCAGCAGTGGTCGGCCGACGCCCTCCAGGACCTGCGCTACGCGCTCTACAGCCCCGAGCTGCGCAGCCAGGCCCAGGACGACCCCTGCCTCCGCCCACTGTCCGATCATCCGACGTTCCAGCGGATCGTCGGCCGGCCCATCGAGACCATGATCGACCTGGCGCTGTTCGAGCCGCACCGCGAACAGTTGAAGGCTGCGGCGCTGGCCACCCCCGAGTCGCTGGTGGAAGCCACCGACACCCAGGCGAAGTGCGAGGACCTGGCACGGTTCCTGAACTGCTCGCCGCACCAGATCCAGCGCTACCGGGACCTGGCCGAGCTCGCCGCCATCGCTCCGGAGCTGAACGACCGGCAGATGCTCGAACTGCTGGCGACGATCCCCGTGAGCTCGGCGCGGATCCTACGTGCCTGGGCCGCGGGCCCGGAGAGCAGGAAGCGGCTGGTCAATGACATCCGTGACAAGGCGGTCACCCTCGACCTGACCACCCTCCCCGGCGTGGTCAACCTCGCCCGCTGGCTCGACCGGCTCCCCCGCTGACCCTCACCCTCGCCCTCACCCCTCCAGCAGCCGCTTCTTCAGCACCTTCCCCATCGCGTTCCGCGGCAGCTCGTCGACCAGCACCACCCGGCGCGGGCGCTTGTGCACCGAGAGCCGCTCGGCGACGAAGGCGGTGAGCTGTTCGCCGGTCACCGGGCCGTCGGGGATCACGAAGGCCACCACGGCCTGCCCGAGGTCGGGGTCGGGGGCGCCGACCACGGCGGCGTCGGCGACCGCGGGGTGGTCGCGCAGGGCGGCCTCGACCTCGCCTGCACCGATCTTGAAGCCGCCGCTCTTGATCACGTCGACCGAGCTGCGACCGACGATCCGGTGGAAGCCGTCGGGGCCGACGGTCGCCACGTCGCCGGTGCGGAACCAGCCGTCGGCGGTGTGGGCCTCGGCGGTGGCGGTCGGGTTGCCCAGGTAGCCGTCGAAGAGCGGGGCGCCGCGGACCTGGAGGTCGCCGACCGTCTCGCCGTCCGCGGGGACCGGGGCGCCGTCCTCGCCGACCAGCCGGGTCTCGACGCCGGCCACCGGCAGGCCGACGCTGCCCGGGCGGCGCTCGCCGTCGGCCCGGGTGCTCAGGGTGATCAGGGTCTCGGTCATGCCGTAGCGCTCGACCGGGTGGTGGCCGGTGAGCAGGGCCAGGCGGTCGAAGACCGGCACCGGCAGCGGCGCGCTGCCGGAGACCAGCAGCCGGGCGCCGGCCAGCGCGCGGGCCGCGTCCTGGTCGGCGGCGATCCGCGACCAGACGGTGGGCACCCCGAAGTAGAGGCTGCCGGCCGCCTCGGCGTAGGCGGCCGGGGTCGGGCGGCCGGTGTGGACCAGCTTGCAGCCGGTGCGCAGCGCACCCAGCACACCGAGCACCAGGCCGTGCACGTGGAACAGCGGCAGGCCGTGGACCAGGGTGTCCTCGGGCGTCCAGGCCCAGGCCTCGGCCAGCGCGTCCAGGTCGGCGGCGATCGCGCGGTGCGGGATCCGGACGCCCTTCGGCGGGCCGGTGGTGCCCGAGGTGTAGAGCACGAAGGCGGGCCGTTCGGGGGCGGGCGCTCCGGTGCCCGGGTGGGTCGGGCCGGCGGGGGCGCGCTCGGCCAGGTCGACCGGCAGCGCCGCGATCTCGTGGTCGGCCGCCACGGCCTCGACCGCCGAGCGCTCGCCGACCAGCAGCTCGGCGCCGCTGTCCCGCAGGATGTGCGCCCGCTCCAGCACTCCGGCGTCGGGCGGCAGCGGCACCACCGGCACGCCGGCGAGCAGGCCGCCGACCACCGCGGTCACCGTCTCGGCGGTGGGCCGGGCCGGCACCGCCAGCGCCGCGGCGCCCGCGACCCGGGCCGCCACCGCGCCCGCCGCGCCCAGCAGCTGCTCGCGGGAGAGTGCCCGGCCGTCGATCCGCAGTGCGTCGGCCGCGTCGCCGCAGCCCCCCTGAAGGGCCGTCAACAGGTTCACGGCCGCACTCTACGGGACCCGGGTACGCCACAGGGCGTGATCCACATCTCGTGGTGCGGATCACGCCCTGCGTCCTGACCGCCCGGCCCGAGGGGTGCCCGGGCCGAGAAGCTGCGGCTCAGCCCTTGCGGGCCTTGACCTCCTCGGTCAGCTGCGGCACGACGTCGAACAGGTCGCCGACCACGCCGTAGTCGACCAGCTCGAAGATCGGCGCCTCGGAGTCCTTGTTGATGGCGACGATGGTCTTCGAGGTCTGCATACCGGCCCGGTGCTGGATGGCACCGGAGATGCCCGCGGCGATGTAGAGCTGCGGGGAGACCTGCTTGCCGGTCTGGCCGACCTGGTTGCTGTGCGGGTACCAGCCGGCGTCGACCGCGGCGCGCGAGGCACCGACGGCCGCACCGAGCGAGTCGGCGAGCGCCTCGACCACGCCGAAGCCCTCGGCGGCACCGACGCCGCGGCCGCCGGAGACCACGATCGCGGCCTCGGTCAGCTCGGGGCGGCCGGTGGAGACGCGCGGGGTGCGGGAGGTGACCTTGGCGGCGTTGCCGGTGAACTCGACGGTCACGTTCTCGACCGTGCCGGCGGCCGGGGCGGCCTCCGGGGCGGCGGCGTTCGGCTTCACGGTGATGACCGGGGCGCCGTGGGTGATCTTCGACTTCACCTGGAACGAGGCGGCGAAGACCGACTGGGTGGCGATCGGGCCGTCGGCGCCGGCCTCCAGGTCCACCGCGTCGGTGATGATGCCGGAGCCGAGGCGCAGCGCCACGCGGGCGGCGACCTCCTTGCCCTCGCCGGAGGAGGTGACCAGGACGGCCGCGGCACCGGAGGCCTTGGCGATCTGGGTCAGCGCGTCGACCTTGGGGACGACCAGGTACTCGGCGAACTCGGCGGCGTCGGCGACGTACACCTTGGCGGCGCCGTACTCGGCGGCCTTGGCGGCGATGTCGGCGGCGGCCGCACCGGCGCCGAGGACGACGGCGGAGGGCTCGCCGACCCGGCGGGCGAGGGTGAGCAGCTCGAGGGCGGGCTTGCGGACGGCGCCGTCGGCGTGGTCCACCAGGACCAGGATCTCAGCCATGATTTTTTGTCTCCTGAGGGAACGTGGGGTCCGAACGGCGGATCAGATGAACTTCTGCTCGGCGAGGAAGGCGGCGAGCTGCTTGCCGCCATCGCCCTCGTCCTCGACGATCGTTCCCTTGGTGCGCGCCGGGCGCTCGGTGATGGTCTCGACCGCGGTCCAGGCGCCGGCCAGGCCGACCTCCTCGGCCTCGATGCCCAGGTCGTCCAGGTCGAGCTCCTCGACCGGCTTCTTCTTGGCCGCCATGATGCCCTTGAAGGACGGGTAGCGGGCCTCGCCCGACTGGTCGGTGACCGAGACGACGGCCGGCAGCGCGGCCTCGACCTGCTCGGTGGCGGCGTCGCCATCGCGGCGGCCCTTGACGAGACCGCCCTCGACCGTCACCTCGGAGAGCAGGGTGACCTGCGGCAGGCCCAGGCGCTCGGCCAGCAGCGCCGGGAGCACGCCCATGGTGCCGTCGGTCGAGGCCATGCCGCAGACGACCAGGTCGTAGCCGGTCTTCTCCAGGGCCTTGGCGAGCACCGCGGAGGTGGCGATCACGTCGGAGCCGTGGATGTCGTCGTCGTTGACGTGGACACCCTTGTCGGCGCCCATGGAGAGGGCCTTCTTCAGCGCGTCCCGGGCGTCGTCGCCGCCGACGGTGAGCACGGTCACCTCGGCGTCGCCGGACGCCTCGGCGATCCGCAGCGCCTGCTCGACGCCGTACTCGTCGAGCTCCGACAGGAGGCCGTCCACGGCGTCCCGGTCGGTGGTGGTGTCGTCCGCGAAGCGACGGTCACCGGTCGCGTCGGGCACGTACTTCACACAGACAACGATCCTCAAGCTCACGGCCTGTCTCCTGTACTGGTCTCGTCCGGCGGCTGCGGCGGTGCAACGGGCGGGCACGCACTCGGCGGCACCCGCATCGGACAGCGCATTCCTGCTGCCCCGACCGGCACTCCCGGCAGCATACTCGGCAGCATCCCGCTCTGGTTACTCGTCAGTAGATAAATACCGGTCGCCCACATCTTGCCGCAATGTCGGGGCGTTATCCCCTCTGATCATTGTGACGAAGCTCTCTGCTTCTCCGGACCGCAACCCACCGTGGATTCCGAGGTCGGCGCGGGTGTCCCGAGCGGCTCGCCGGATCGGTGCGGCGGGGGCATTCGGCACGCCGTTCCGGCGGCATTCGGGGCCCGCGGGTATCAGGCGGGCGGGCCGGTGACCGCGCGGCCCAGGGCGGCGATCACGTCCGCCCGGCGTGGCTGTCCGGCGGCCCGCCGCACCACCCGACCGGCGGCGTCCAGCACCAGCACGGTGGGCGTGCGCACGACCTCGAGGCGGCGCACCAGCTCCAGGCGCTGCTCGGCGTCCACCTCCAGGTGCGCCACGCCGGGCACCATCGCGGCCACCTCGGCCAGCACCCGGCGGGTCGCCCGGCAGGGCTGGCAGAAGGCGGTGGAGAACTGCACCAGGGTGGCCCGCTCTCCCAGCACGACGCCCTCGCCCAACTCGGCGGCGGACAGCAGCACGACCTCGTCCCTCCCGCGCGCCGACCGGCACGCACCCTGTGCTCCAGTGTGCGCCACCGTCCGCCCGCGCCCGCACTCGACCGGTCCTCCGACCGCGCGCCGGCGCGCACGCCCGGCGGCAGTCCGGCTCCGGCCGCCGCGGCAGGCCACGATGTGACGACTATCTCGCGGTACCAGGGCCCGCCCAGATGACAGGAGGCACCCCTTCGAGGGACCATCATCAGCAGAAATCACCCGTGTCAGCCGCGGCGTGCCGCAGCCCCGGGGCCTGGTGCGCCGCACCGCAGGCCCGGGTGCCACCACACGGGCCAGGGCCCGCAGGGAGAAGTAGGGCTGACCGTGGCAGAGTTCGTTTACCCGCCGGTGATCCGCGCCGCGCTGACCGCCTTCAAGGCGCTGGACGTGCGGGTGAGCATCGTGGGGGCCGAACACGTGCCGGCCACCGGCGGTGCGGTCCTGGTCAGCAATCACGTCAGCTACCTGGACTTCCTCTTCGCCGGACTGGGCGCCTACCGGGGCGGCAAGCGCAAGACCCGGTTCATGGCCAAGGACGACGTCTTCAAGCACCGGATCTCCGGCCCGCTGATGCGCGGCATGAAGCACATCCCGGTGGACCGGACCGACGGCCAGCCCGCCTACGAGGCCGCCGTGCGCGCGCTGAAGGCCGGCGAGGTGGTCGGTGTCTTCCCCGAGGCGACCATCAGCCGCTCCTTCATGCTGAAGAAGTTCAAGACCGGTGCGGCCCGGATGGCCGCCGACGCCGGCGCCCCGCTGCTCCCGGTGGTCCTCTGGGGCACCCAGCAGCTGTGGACCAAGGGCCGTCCCAAGCAGCTGACCAAGCGCCACGTCCCGGTCACCATCATGATCGGCGAACCGATTCACCTGGCCGACAACGACAAGCCGGTGATGGTGACCCGGCGGCTGCGGGCGGCGATGACCGAGATGCTGGAGCGCGCCCAGCGCGAGTACCCGGCCAAGCCGGCCGGCCCGTCCGACTCCTGGTGGCTCCCGGCCAGCCTCGGTGGCACCGCGCCGACCCTGGAGGTCGCCGAGGCCGAGGACGAGCAGGAGGCCGCGGCGAAGGCGGCCCGGCGGGCCGCGCAGCAGGCCTGAGGAAGCCGGCTCGAGCCCGGCCCGAACACGTCGACGGCGCGTCACCCGCTACGGGTGGCGCGCCGTCTGACGTTCGGTCTGCCGATGAGGTTCGGTCTGCCGACAAACGCGAAGAAGCCCCCGACCGGATCGGTCGGGGGCTTCTTCTGAAGAATTGTTCGGCGGCGTCCTACTCTCCCACAGGGTCCCCCCTGCAGTACCATCGGCGCTGTGAGGCTTAGCTT
>NZ_JBNQTI010000232.1:0-9913 GCF_050325825.1 Kitasatospora sp. LaBMicrA B282 | reverse complement strand
GGTGGTCATAGCGTGAGGGAAACGCCCGGTTACATTCCGAACCCGGAAGCTAAGCCTCACAGCGCCGATGGTACTGCAGGGGGGACCCTGTGGGAGAGTAGGACGCCGCCGAACAATTCTTCAAAGGCCGTGGCCCCAGCGATGAGCTGGGGCCACGGCCTTTTTGTTTTTCTGTTCCGCGAACGCCCAAGCACCGCTCGGCGGATGCCGAGACCGCTCCCAGAGCGAGTCGGGTGCTGATGCTTGACAATGAAGATGGTGCCTGGCTGCGGCCGGCACCCCCGCCGCCTCGGATGTACGCGATCCCCGAAGCGCGGCACAGCAGATGAAGTAGACAGAGGAGTCACCGCGATGTCGAACCCGCCCCAGGGCCGCCCCGATCGCCGATCGGATGACGGCCGAGGCTCTGAATCCCGTTCTCGCGGCGGCTGGTCCAACGACCGCGGCCCGCGCCGGGACGACCGTGGGGACCGCGGTGGTTTCCGTCGTGACGACCGCGGTGACCGTCCCTCGTACGGGGACCGCGACCGTCGGGACGACCGTGGTGGGGACCGTCCCTCGGGCGGCTTCCGTCGCGATGACCGTCCCTCGTACGGCGACCGTGACCGTGGCGGCGACCGCGGTGGCTTCCGCCGTGACGACCGCGGTGACCGCCCCTCGTACGGCGACCGCGACCGCGGTGGCGACCGTGGCGGTTTCCGCCGCGATGACCGCGGTGGGGACCGTCCGTCGGGCGGCTTCCGCCGTGACGACCGTCCGTCCTACGGCGACCGCGACCGTGGCGGCGACCGCGGCGGTTTCCGCCGTGACGACCGTGGCGACCGCCCCTCGTACGGGGACCGCGACCGTCGGGACGACCGCGGTGGGGACCGTCCGTCGGGCGGTTTCCGTCGCGATGACCGTCCCTCGTACGGCGACCGTGACCGCGGTGGCGACCGTGGCGGCTTCCGCCGTGACGACCGCCCCTCCGGTTTCCGTGGTGGCGACCGTCCCTCCTACGGGGACCGTGACCGTCGGGATGACCGTGGTGGCGAGCGTCCCTCGGGCGGCTTCCGCCGTGACGACCGTGGCGACCGCCCCTCCGGTTTCCGTGGCGGCGACCGCCCCTCGTACGGCGACCGTGACCGCGGTGGCGAGCGTCCCTCGGGCGGCTTCCGCCGTGATGACCGTCCGTCGTACGGCGACCGTGACCGTGGCGGCGACCGCGGTGGCTTCCGTCGGGACGACCGCGGTGGGGACCGTCCGTCGGGTGGGTTCCGTCGCGATGACCGTGGCGACCGCCCGTCCTACGGCGACCGTGACCGTGGTGGCTTCCGCCGTGACGACCGCCCCTCCGGTTTCCGTGGTGGCGACCGTCCCTCCTACGGGGACCGTGACCGTCGGGATGACCGTGGTGGCGAGCGTCCCTCGGGCGGCTTCCGTCGCGATGACCGGCCGTCCTACGGCGACCGTGACCGCGGTGGGGACCGCGGCGGCTTCCGCCGTGACGACCGTGGCGACCGCCCGTCGGGCGGTTTCCGTCGCGATGACCGGCCGTCCTACGGCGACCGTGACCGTCGTGACGACCGCGGCGGCCGGCCGGGGGGTCGGTTCGAGGGGCGCCGCGACGACCGGGGCCGTGAGCGTGGCGGCGCCGACGAGCGCCGCGGCAACTACGAGCCGGTGCAGCGGCTGGCGATCCCCGAGGACGTCACGGGTTCGGAGCTCGACGCCGACGTGCGCCAGGAGCTGAAGAGCCTGCCCAAGACGCTGGCCGACGACGTGGCGCGCAACCTGGTGATGGTCGCCCGCCTGCTCGACACCGAGCCGGAGGAGGCCTACAAGTACTCGCGGGTCGCGCTGCGGCTGGCCTCCCGGGTCGCCTCGGTGCGCGAGGCCGCCGGCTTTGCCTCCTACATGACCCAGCGCTACTCGGAGGCCCTGACCGAGTTCCGCGCCGCGCGCCGGATGACCGGTCGGGTGGACCTCTGGCCGGTGATGGCGGACTGCGAGCGCGGTCTGGGCCGTCCGGAGCGCGCGCTGGCGATGGCCGGCGAGGCCGAGGTGAAGCAGCTGGACAAGGCCGGCCAGGTCGAGATGCGCCTGGTCGCGGCCGGTGCCCGCACCGACCTCGGTCAGTTCGACGCCGCCGTGGTGACCCTGCAGAGCCCGGAGCTGGCCTCCAGCGCCGTCCACCCGTGGACCGCCCGGCTGCGGTACGCCTACGCCGAGGCGCTGATCGCCGCCGACCGGGGCGACGAGGCCCGTGAGTGGTTCGCCAAGGCCGCCGAGTCCGACCCGGACGGCGTGACCAACGCCTCCGAGCGGCTGGCCGAGATCGACGGCCTGGAGTTCGTCGACGCCCTCGACCCCGAGGTCGAGGAGGCCGAGCAGGCCGAGGCGGCGCAGGCGGACGAGCAGCCGGCCGAGAAGCGCGGCGGCCAGGACACCCGCTACGACGATGGCGAGAACAAGGTCATCTTCGAAGAGGACGAGGACGTCGAGGAGTACTACGACGAGGACGACGTCGAGATGGAAGAGGCCGACGAGACCGAGATCGCCCGCGCGATGCGCGACCGCGACGACCGGTAACGAGGTCCTCGGGACCGGCGGGCAACTGCTCCGCCGGTGACCGGATCCGCAGTCGACGGCAGGAGGCCCTCACCCGTTCGGGTGAGGGCCTCCTGCCGTTCCGGCACGTTCCGGCGCCTGCTCGGGGCCGGCCGGTCGGGGTGGGTCGGGGTCGGGTCAGCCGAGCTCCAGGCTCCGCAGCACCAGGCCGCTGGCCGGCTTCGGGCCGAAGGAGGTGGACTTCCGCGGCATGGTGACCCCCTGCTCGGCGAGCCGGCGGACCACGCTCTCGTCGACCGGGTGCAGCAGCACGGCGGTGCCGCCGGTGCGCGCGGCCTCCCGCTCGGCGGCCTGCGCGGTGTGCAGGTAGCCGATGTCGTCGGGGCAGTCCGGGACCTGCCAGACGTGCTCCAGCAGGGTGGCGTGCAGCACGGTGGCGTCCAGGTGCCGCCACTCGTCGGGCTTGTCCTTGGCCACCGTGGTGTCGAGCAGCGCCTCGCCGGGGCCGGTGAGCAGGTGGTACACGCCGTCGCCGCCGGTCAGCACGAACCCGTTGGCGCCGTCCCGCTTGGCCCCGGCCAGCGCGGCCAGCGCGTCGTCCAGGCCGCCGGCGAGCCGGGTCAGCTGCCAGCCGTCCTCGCTCTCGGTGAGCGCGGCCAGCGCGCGGGCGGGCGGCAGCCGGTAGAGCACCCGGTGGATCGCCCGGACCCGCAGCGGGTAGCGGGCGGTGTCCACCAGCAGCACCATGCCGCGGTCCCACGGGCTGAACGGCAGGTGCCGGTGCTCGCGCTGGAGCCGCAGGTACATCTCCCAGCGGTGGTGGCCGTCGGCGATCAGCGCCCGGCAGGTGGCCAGGTCGCGGGAGACCTCGGCCAGCTCGGTCGGGTCGGTGACCGCCCAGAGCCGGTGCCGGGTGCCGTCCGAGGTGGTGGTGGTGAGCAGCGGTTCGCCGGTCACGGTCCGCTCGATCACGGCCGCGGCCGAGCCCTTCCCGCGGTAGGTGAGCAGCAGCGGCTCCAGGTTGGCCCGGGTGGTGCGCATCAGGCCGACCCGGTCGGCGACCGGGCGCGGCATCACGTCCTCGTGCGGGAGCACCACCGCGCTCTCCCGGCCGCTGACCGCCAGGGCGCCGATCAGGCCGCGCTGCAGCAGCTCGCCGGTCGGGCTGTCGGCGGCGGTGCACTGCTCGTAGACGTAGAGCGCGGGCTGCGGGTCCGGGGCCAGCACGCCCTCGCGCTGCCAGCTGCCGAGCAGCTTGGCGGCGTGCCGGTAGCGGGTGTCGCGGTCGGCCCGCTCCCCGGTGTCGTCCGGCTCGGGGCGCGGCAGGATCAGCCGCACCACGTTGTGCGGGTCGGCGGTCTCCAGGCTGAGCCGGCGGTGCGGGTCCACCACGTCGTAGGGCGGGGAGGTGACGGCGGCGAGGGTGCCGACCCGTTCGGGGACGTACCGCAGGCCGCGGAAGGGCGACAGGGACAGCCCGGCCGTGGCGACGTGCCCGGGGTCGCCGGGGCCGCTCGGGGCGGACGTGGCGCCACTTCCCGCACTGGGTGCACTCATCGGATCTCTCCCGTCGGGCTTCGGCCGGGTCGGCCGAAGGGCAAAAGGGTCATCGGATCATCGGACCAGGATCTCTGGCGCTGGGATGCACGGCGCGCAGGGGTGGTGCGCGCCGTGATCGGCGTCTCGGAAGCTGACAGCTTAGTTTCCGCCGTCCGGCCCCCGGATGGCTCCGTGGTGGCGGGAAGCGGAAAGGTCCGTCCCAGGTCGTGTACCGGTCTCATCACCGGTACGTGGTCCCGATCAAACCTGGGAAAGGTATCGGGGAGCGATGTTGTTCCGAGATGACGCAACCACGACGGGACGAGCGAAGCGAGGCCGGGCATGAGTGGTGGACAGGGTCAGGCCGCCGGCGGGGCGGGCGAGGGACCGGCGACCGGCAACGGTGCCGGGGCGCCGCTGGGGGACGTCTACGAGTGGTTCCGGCGCGGCGAGCGCCTGCTCGCGGAGGGCCACCCGGCCGCCGCCGAGCAGCTGCTGGCGCGGGCGGCGGCCGCCGAGCCGTCCTCCAAGAGCATCCGGGAGACGCTGGCCCGGGCCCAGTTCGACACCGGTTCCTACGCGGCGGCGCTGGAGAACTTCCGGACCGTCGCCCAGGCCGATCCGTCGGACGACTACGCTCAGTTCGGCTGGGGGATCGCGGCGGCCCGGCTCGGCGACTTCGAGACCTCGGCCGAGCACCTGGCGCTGGCGGTCGCGATGCAGCCGCAGGCGGCGCACTACCGGTCGGCGCTGCGGCAGACCAGGGCCACCCTGGCCGCCCGGTCCGGCAAGTGGGGCCCGCTGCTGCCGGGCGCGCCCGGCTACCTGCCGCCCCAGCAGCAGGTCACGGACGGCCCGGAGCGGGTCGGCGACGACCGGCCGCACGGCACCGACGAGTCGAACGACGAGGAAGATCAGGGATGACGGACACCCAGCTCCCCGGCCACAGCGAGCAGCCGCTGGTCGCGGCCTACGACACCGCGCTGCTCGACCTGGACGGCGTGGTCTACGCCGGCCCGGCGGCGATCGACCACGCGGTGGCGTCGCTGGACACCGCCCGGAGCGCGGGGATGCGGCTCGCCTACGTCACCAACAACGCCTCCCGGCCGCCCCGGGTGGTGGCCGAGCACCTCACCGAGCTGGGGGTGCCGGCCGAGCCGGCGGACGTGATCAACTCCGCCCAGGCGGCCGCCCGGCTGCTCGCCGACAAGCTGCCGGCCGGCGCCAAGGTGCTGGTGGTCGGCGGCCCCGGCCTGGTCGAGGCGCTGGCCGAGCGCGGTCTGGTGGCCGTCGAGTCGCTGGCCGACGAGCCGGCCGCGGTGGTGCAGGGCTTCGACCCCTCGGTGGGCTGGGAGCGGCTGGCCGAGGCCGCCTACGCGGTGGCCCGCGGCCTGCCCTGGGTGGCCTCCAACACCGACATGTCGATTCCGACCGCCCGGGGTGTCGCCCCGGGCAACGGGACCCTGGTGGCCGCCGTGCAGGCCGCCACCGGGGCCGAGCCCGAGGTTGCGGGCAAGCCGCTGCCGCCGATGCACCGGGAGACCGTGCTGCGCACCGGGGCCAAGCGACCGCTGGTGGTCGGCGACCGGTTGGACACCGACATCGAGGGCGCCCACAACGGCGGCGTCGACAGCCTGCTGGTCTTCACCGGGGTGGCCACCCCGGCCCAGCTGCTCGGCGCCCCGGTCCGGCACCGGCCGACCTACCTGGCCGCCGACCTGCGCGGGCTGCTGGAGCCGCACCCGGCGGTGACGGTCCGCGCGGCGGGCGGGTTCGACTGCCGCGGGCGCTGGGCCGCGGTGCAGGACGGCGAACTGCGGGTCGGCGTGGACGCGTCGGTGGTGGTGGAGGGCGCGGCCGGGCAGGTGGCCGGCGCGGACGGTCGCTACGACGGGCTGCGCGCGCTCTGCGCCGCGGCCTGGGCGGAGCTGGACCGGACGGGCGAGCCGGTGGACGGGCGCAAGGCGCTGGCGGAACTGGGGTTCTGAGCCGTTCGGGGCGGCCCCGGGGCTTCGGGTGGCCTCGGGGCTTCGTCTCTAGAGCAGGTTGCGCAGGCGGAGCAGGTCCTGGAAGCCGGCCTCCAGGCGGACCCGGCCGCGGGCCCAGGCGGCGGCGAACCCGAGCCGTCCGTCGACCAGGGCCACCAGGTCGTCGCTGGTCATGGTGAGCCGGATGGCCGCCTTGCCGCCGGGCGCGCCGTCGGCGTGCGCGATGCCCTGCAGCCGGCCGTCGCGCAGCGTGCCGGTGAAGGTCACGTCCAGGTCGGTGAGCCAGCAGCTGAGCGTGCGGTCCAGCGCGGCCGCCTTGCGGGCGTCGCCCTCGGCCCCTGCCATGGTCCGGCTGAACTGCTCCAGCGCCGCGCGGCACTCCTCGATGTCGGCCACGGTCTCGCCCTCCGGTGTCCGGGGTTTTTCGGGGCCACCGTACCGGCTGCGCCGGTCGGGCCGGGCGCCCGGTGCTGCGGCGCGGTGACCGGCGGCGCGCCCGAGCGTCCGAACACGCGGTAGCGTCGGCTGCGGGCACAGGACGGCGCGGAGGAGGCACCGGGAGATGCGGCAGATGCTGCGCGGGTACATCCAGGGGTACGTCGAGTTGGCCGCGGGCCTCGCGGAGGCGGCCGGCAAGCGGGTGGTCGGGACGGCGGGCGACCTGCTGGAGCGGGTCGGGGTGGACATCGAGGCGGCCGAGCGGACCGTGGCCGGCCAGCTGCCGCCGCTGGTGCACCGGCTGGAGACCCTGGCCCAGGAGGTCGTCACGGTCGGCCGCGGCGGGGTGGACCTGGCGGTCGGCCTGGCCCGGGCCGAGGCGGAGAAGGCGGTCGAGCGGGCCGGCAAGCTGGGCGACCAGGTGGTGAAGGTGGGTGTGGTGCTCGCCTACCTGGAGGGCAAGCTGCGCGACCTGGAAGGCGGCGGCGCTGCCGGGACGGGGACGGGGACGGGGGCGGGGACGGCGGCCGAGCGGCCGGCGAAGGAGCAGGAGAAGCAGGAGAAGTCGGGTGGGCGGACTTCCGGGGTGGGGCGGGCCGAGGGGCTGTTCGCCGACGACTGGGAACCCGAACAGGGCTGGGGCACCGAACCCCCGGGTGGCGCAGGCTTCGCCCCGCTGCCGCCGGACGAGGAGCAGGCGGAGGCGGAGCCGCCGGGCGAGCTGATGGAGGGCGCCGAGCACCGGGGGACGGGGGAGCGGGGTGGGGTGAAGCGGGCGCCGGTGAAGAAGGCGAGCGCTGCGAAGAAGGCTGCGGTGAAGCGGGCGCCATCGAAGAGGGTGGCCTCGGAGAAGGAAGCGCCGGTGAGGAAGGCCGCGGTGAAGAAGGCGCCGGTGAAGCGGGTGGCGGCGGCGAAGACCGCGGTGGAGGAAGCACCGGTCAAGAAGGCTGCGGCGAAGCGGGCGCCGGCGAAGACGGCGAGCGCTACGAAGACGGCGGCCACGGAGCCGACCGCCAAGAAGGCGGCGGCGAAGAGGTCCGGGGCGCAGCAGCCCGCGGCCAAGCGCACCGCGGCGCGGAAGCCCGCCGCCGCGAAGAAGGCGCAGGCGGGAGAGGGCGATGTCTGAGCAACCGCCGGCCGGAGGGGCTGCCGAGCCCACCGAGCTCGCCCCCGCCACCCCCGAGTTCGCGCCCATGTGGGGGCCGGAGCCGGAGGCGCTCGGGGTGGAGGTGGAGCCCACCGGGCACCCGGGGGTGGATGCTGCGCTCGGGCTGCTGGGCAGGCTGGACGGGGTGCCCACCACCGAGCACGCGGCCGTGTACGAAAATGTTCAGCAGAGCCTGAGCACCATCCTCGGCTCGCTCGATGACAGCCTGACCGCCCCTTGACCCCCAGTAGGAGCTGAACCCCCCGTGGCAGTGGCACGACGCCGACTCGACGCAGAGCTGGTCCGCCGCAACCTGGCCCGCTCGCGCGAGCACGCCAGCGAGCTGATCGCGGCGGGCCGGGTGAGCGTCGGCGGCGCCACCGCGACCAAGCCGGCGACCCAGGTGGAGACCTCCGCGGCCGTGGTGGTCGCCAAGGACGAGAACGACCCGGACTACGTCTCCCGCGGCGGCCACAAGCTGGCGGGAGCGTTCGCGGCGTTCGTGCCGCAGGGCCTGGTGGTCGAGGGCCGCCGGGCGCTGGACGCGGGGGCTTCCACCGGCGGGTTCACCGACGTCCTGCTGCGGGCGGGCGCGGCCCGGGTGCTGGCGGTCGACGTCGGCTACGGCCAGCTCGCCTGGTCGCTGCAGAGCGACGAGCGGGTGGTGGTGATGGACCGCACCAACGTGCGCGAGCTGACCCCGGAGCTGATCGGCGGCGAGCTGGTGGACCTGGTGGTCGGCGACCTGTCGTTCATCTCGCTGGGACTGGTGCTGCCGGCCCTGGCGTCCTGTGCGGCGCCGGACGCGGACCTGGTGCTGATGGTCAAGCCGCAGTTCGAGATCGGCAAGGAGCGGCTGGGCAGCGGCGGAGTGGTCCGCAGCCCGCAGCTGCGCGCCGAGATGGTCCGTCAGGTCGCGACCCAGGCCTGGGAGTCGGGCCTGGGGGTCCGGGCGGTGACGGCGAGCCCGCTGCCCGGCCCGTCGGGCAACGTCGAGTACTTCCTGTGGCTGCGGCGGGACGCTCCGCAGCTGGATCCGGCCGAGGCGGACCGGGCCGTGGCCGAAGGGCCCCGATAGGCTGCCGGGACAGGTGCGTCGAGACCGGTGCCGTAGTCGAACGGGGGGACCGGTCCCAGGGGCGGGCACCCGCCGCCGTGGACGTAGGGAGAGGGCATTGAGCGAAGGACGTACGGTCTTCCTGATCGCACACACCGGCCGGGAGGCCGCGTTGCGCAGTGTCGAGCAACTGGTCGAGGGCCTGTTGAAGGCCGGGATAAGGATCAGACTGCTGGCCGCCGAGGCGGTCGACCTCGACCTGCCCGACGGAGTGGAGACCGTACCGGCCGGCCACGGTGCCGCCGACGGCTGCGAGCTGATCCTGGTCGCGGGCGGTGACGGCACGCTGTTGCGCGGTGCGGAGCTCTCCCGGGACACCGGTCTGCCGATGCTCGGCATCAACCTCGGCCGGGTCGGCTTCCTGGCCGAGGCGGAACGCGACGACCTGGCCGTGGTGGTCGAGCGGGTGGTGGACGGCGCCTACGAGGTCGAGGAGCGGATGACCCTCGACGTGCTGGTGCGCACCAACGGCGACGTGGTGCACGAGGACTGGGCGCTGAACGAGGCCTCGGTGGAGAAGGCGGTCCGGGAGCGGATGCTGGAGGTGGTCACCGAGGTGGACGGCCGCCCGGTCTCCAACTTCGGCTGCGACGGCGTCGTGCTCTCCACCCCGACCGGTTCCACCGCCTACGCCTTCTCCGGCGGCGGCCCGGTGGTCTGGCCGGAGGTGGAGGCGCTGCTGATGGTCCCGATCAGCGCGCACGCGCTCTTCGCCCGGCCGCTGGTGACCTCGCCGACCTCGGTGCTGGCCGTCGAGGTGCTGCCGAAGACCCCGCACGGGGTGCTCTGGTGCGACGGCCGGCGGTCCTACGAACTGCCCGCCGGGGCCCGGGTGGAGGTGCGGCGCGGGCAGGTCCCGGTCCGGCTGGCCCGGCTGCACCAGGCGCCGTTCACCGACCGGCTGGTGGCCAAGTTCGCGCTGCCGGTCACCGGCTGGCGCGGCCGCTCGCGCTGCTGACGGGCTGACGGCCCGCCTGGCCGGCCGCTCGACCGGTTGACCGCTCGACCGGTTGACCGCTCGGCCGGCTGACGGCCCGACCGCTCGACCGGTCGCCGGCCCGCCCGGCCGGCGGCCCGCCGGTCAGACCGCCAGGCTCGCCACCGGCGCCGCCCCGGGCCCGTCCGGCCGCACCG